>NZ_JAMYLA010000043.1:0-61800 GCF_040317725.1 Mesorhizobium sp. M1396
TGGCGCGGCTCGTTGCGCTCAACACGACCGCGCTTCTGCGGCTTGCCAGCGCCATCGCCCCGCGACTTGCGAAGGCGGGTGCAGGCGCGATCGTCAACATCGGTTCTGTGGTCGGGCTGGCGCCCGAATTCGGCATGACGGTTTACGGCGCGACCAAGGCCTTCGTGCTGTTTCTGTCGCAGGGGCTCAGCCTCGAGCTCGAGCCGAAGGGCGTCTACGTCCAGGCCGTGCTGCCTGCCACGACGCGAACCGAGATCTGGGACCATGTCGGCGCCGACGTTAACGCGCTGTCCAACGTCATGGAGGTGGACGATCTGGTTGACGCGGCGCTGGTCGGCTTCGACCGCCGCGAACCGGTGACCATCCCGCCACTCCCCGATGCCGGTCAGTGGGACGCGCTTCAAGCCGCGCGCCAGGCCATGCTTCCGAACTATCGGAACGAACACCCCGCCGAGCGGTACCGCACGGTCGCCTGAGCACCAACGAAACCACTTCGATAAACGACCCCGCCGCAGCGGGGACAGACAAAGGTGACCCATGACCAACAAAACGCTGTTCCAGCCCTATACCCTCGGCTCGCTGACCCTCTCCAATCGTATCGTCATGGCGCCCCTGACGCGCAATCGCGCTGGCCCGGGCTTCGTTCCAGGCGATCTCGCCGCGGAGTACTACGGCCAGCGCGCATCGGCAGGCCTGCTGATTTCCGAGGCCACGCAGATCTCGCAGCAGGGGCAGGGCTACCAGGACACGCCCGGCATCTACACCCAGGACCAGATCGACGGCTGGCGCAAGGTCACCGACGCCGTGCACGCAAAGGGCGGGCGAATCTTTCTACAACTCTGGCACGTCGGCCGCGTCTCGCACGTCGATCTGCAGGAGAACGGCGCCGCGCCCGTGGCGCCCTCGGCAATCCGGGCCGCGACCAAGACGTTCGTGAACAACGGCTTTGTCGAGGTTTCGGAGCCCCGTGCGCTGGCGCTCGACGAGCTTGCGGGGATCGTCAACGATTTCCGGCAAGCAGCCGCGAACGCCATTGAGGCCGGCTTCGATGGCGTCGAGATTCATGGCGCCAACGGCTATCTGCTGGACCAGTTCGCCAAGGACGGTGCCAATGTCCGCACGGATGCTTATGGCGGATCGGTCGAGAACCGCGCCCGCCTGATGCTGGAGGTTACCGCTGCGGTGATCGAGGAGATCGGTGCCGAGCGAACCGGGATCCGGATTTCGCCCGTCTCGCCCGCCAACGGCGTCTCGAGCAGTTCCCCTCAGGCGCAGTTCGACTATCTCGCCGATCAACTCGACGCTTTGGGCATCGTCTATATCCATGTCGTCGAGGGCGCCACCGGCGGGTCGCGCGATGTCGCGCCGTTCGACTTCGGATCGCTCCGCCGGCGCTTCAACAATACCTATATCGCCAACAACGGCTATGACCTCGAACTCGCGGCGTCGCGGCTCGCCGACGGCAAGGCGGACCTCTTCGCCTTCGGGCGCCCGTTCATCGCCAATCCCGACCTTGTGGAACGGCTGAAGACGCGCACGCCGCTGACGGAGTTCAACTCGGCGACGCTCTATGGCGGCGGCTCCGCTGGCTATACCGACTATCCCGCGATCGCCGCCTCAAGCAGCCCATGAGCTATCGGAGGGCGGCGCCTGCGAGGCAGCCATCCCACGTGACAGCAGCGCCTCAGGGCATCTCACTTTTCCCTGAGGATCGCTCGCCGAGGAATAACCGCCTTCGCCCTGAAGCTAAAAGACGCCGGCCCTCAGTCTTTCGCCCGCTCCACATAAGCGCCATCGGCCGTCATCACCACCACGCGGGTGCCCGGCGCGATGTGCGGGGGCACCAGCGTGCGCACGCCGTTGGACAGCACGGCCGGCTTGTAGGACGACGAGGCCGTCTGTCCCTTGGTTGTCGGCTCGGTTTCCACCACTTCGAAGGTGGCGCGCTGCGGCAGCACCAATGAAATGGCAATGCCGTTGAACTGTGACACCTGCACGGCCATGCCCTCCAGCAGGTAAGGCGCCATGTCGCCGACCACGGCTTCCGACACCGCCACCTGGTCGTAGGTTTCCGGGTTCATGAAGTGAAAACCTTCGCCGTCGCGATAGAGGAAGGTGTGCTCGCGCTCTTCAACGTAGGCGCGCTCAACCTGTTCGGTGGTGCGGTAGCGCTCCGAAACCTTTACCCCGTCGCCGATGCGGCGCATGTCGAGCTGCGTCACCGGCGTGCCCTTGCCTGGGTGGATGTTTTCGGCAAAGAGGATCACATAAAGCTTGCCGTCCTTGTCGACGACATTGCCTTTGCGGAGCGAACTGGCGATGACTTTCACCACGGTTTTAAATCCTGCAAGAAGAGTTGACTGGCGTTTGCCGGCTTGTGCGGCGCTGGAAGGGGGCCTAGCGCATCTTGGCCGCCGCCGCCAGCCCCATTCCACCATGATCTGCGCCCCATGACCGAAGCTTCGCCCTGGTGGACGCCGCACGTCCACGCCGACCGCCGCGCGCGGCTGATGCTGCGCAACGCCATCGCCGCCAGCCTGCGCGACTGGTTCGCTGCCCATGATTTCGTCGAGGTGGAAACGGCGGCCCTGCAGGTCTCGCCCGGCAACGAGGCGCATCTGGCGGCCTTCGCCACGCAAGCGATAGGGCCGGACGGTGCGCGGTCGCCGCTCTATCTCCACACCTCGCCGGAATTCGCCTGCAAGAAGCTGCTCGCCGCCGGTGAAGTCAGGATTTTCAGCTTCGGTCCGGTCTACCGCAACCGCGAGCGTGGTCCCTTGCACCATCCTGAATTCACCATGCTCGAATGGTACCGGGTGGGCGAAGGCTATGAGAGCCTGATGCTGGATTGCGCCGCCTTTCTGGCGCTGGCCGCGACAAGGGCAGGGGCGACGCGCTTTTCCTTCCGTGGCCGCGACTGCGATCCGTTCGCCGAACCGGAGCGGCTGACGGTGGCGGATGCCTTCACCCGCCATGCCGGCATCGATCTGCTGGCCACGATCGCCGCCGACGGCGCCACCGACCGCGACGCGCTTTACGCCGCCTTGACCCGGGCCGGCCTGCGTACCGCGCCCGATGATAGCTGGGCCGACCTGTTCAGCCGGGTGATGGTGGAGAAAGTCGAACCGTTTCTCGGGCAAGGGCGGGCGACCATCCTGTGCGAATATCCGGTGGCCGAGGCGGCACTGGCCCGGCCGAGCCCGAGCGACCCGCGCGTCGCCGAGCGCTTCGAACTCTATTGCTGCGGCGTCGAACTCGCCAACGGCTTTGGCGAGCTGACCGATGCCGACGAGCAGCGCCGGCGTTTCATCCTCGAGATGGACGAGAAAGAGCGCATCTATGGCGAGCGCTATCCGCTGGACGAGGATTTTCTGGCAGCCCTCGCCATCATGCCGCAAGCCAGCGGCATGGCGCTCGGCTTCGACCGGCTGGCGATGCTGGCCACCGGCGCGCAGAAGATCGAGGATGTGATCTGGACGCCGGTCGCGGTGTCCTGAATCACTCTGCAGCCCGTTGCTGAACTGCTCAATGCGCGAAAACCTGCTCCAGCGAGCGAAAGCCCTTGAATTCCAAGGCATTGCCCGAGGGGTCACGGATGAACAATGTCGCCTGTTCGCCGGGCTCGCCCTTGAAGCGGACCATCGGCCGTTCCAGCCAATCGATGTCGTCGCGTGCCTCCAGCCGCGTCGCCAGACGCTGCCAGTCGTCCATCAGCAGCACGGCGCCGAAATGGGGGATTGGCACGGTGATGCCGTCGACCTTGCCGTCGCTGGGGGCTTGTGCTGCCCGCGGCCGCAGATGCGCCGACATCTGGTGGCCGAACAGGTCGAAGTCTACCCAGGTCGTCGACGAGCGGCCGATGGCGCAGCCCAGCACCTCGCCATAGAAAACGCGGGTTTCATCGAGATCACGGACCGGGAAGGCGAGATGGAAAGGCGTCATCGAAAATGCTCCGAGCAGGCTGCGGACTGATTATGCGTCGCAGGGTTCGCGGTTTGAACCCTCAACGCTGCATTTTGATTGAAGCCCATGCCATTGCACAAGCCGGACCGGAACAATAGATGGGTGGGCAACGACCGGACGTCGGCCGCACCAGCAGGATTTCAGGCATGACCGATATATCAGACGCAGCAAAATTGACCGACCGCGTCGCGGCTCTGGTCGAGGCTGCCAAGAAGGCTGGTGCCGATGCCGCCGACGCGGTGGCCGTGCGCGGCCGCTCGACCGGCGTGTCGGTGCGTCTCGGCAAGGTCGAGGGCACCGAATCATCCGAGAGCGAGGATGTCGCGCTGCGCGTCTTCGTCGGCGGCCGGGTGGCTAGTGTGTCGGCCACCGCAGCCTCGGATCCCAAGATGCTGGCCGAGCGCGCCGTCGCGATGGCGAAAGTGTCGCCGCGGGATCCCTATCAGGGGCTGGCCGACCCGGCATTGCTCGCCAAACAGACGCGCGATCTCGACCTGTTCGATGCCACCGAAGTGTCGGCCGACCAGTTGAAGGAAGCAGCCCTTGCTGCGGAAGCGGCAGCCCTTGCCGTCAAGGGCGTGACCAATTCGGCCGGCGCCAGCGCCAGTGCGGGCCTGGGCGGGCTGGTTCTGGCCACCTCGCACGGCTTCCTCGGCCACTATGTCGGCTCGCGTTTTTCGCGCTCGGCCAGCGTCATTGCCGGCGAGGGCACGGGCATGGAGCGCGATTATGAATTCTCCTCGCGCCAGCATTTTGCCGATCTGGATGCACCCGAGGATATCGGCCGCAAGGCCGGCGAACGCGCGGTGCGTCGCATCGGCGCGCGCAAGGCGGCGACCGGGCCGGTCGACGTGGTGTTCGACCCGCGCGTCGCGCGCGGCATCGCCGGCCATCTTGCCGGCGCCATCAACGGCGCCTCGGTCGCGCGCAAGACATCGTTCCTGCGCGACATGATGGGCAAGCAGGTGGCCGCGTCGGCCATCACCGTCACCGACGAGCCGCTCAGGCGGCGTGGCCAGGCCTCGCGTCCGTTCGACGGCGAAGGCGTTGAGGGCGAAAAGCTGTTGATGGTCGAAAAGGGCGTGCTCAACCACTGGTTCCTGTCGACATCGGCCGCGCGCGAGCTTGGCCTCGTCACCAACGGGCGCGGCGCGCGCAGCGGCTCTTCCGTTTCGCCATCCTCCACCAATCTCGCCATCGAGCCTGGCGAGCGCTCGCCGGAAGAGCTGATCAAATCGCTCAAGACCGGGTTCTACGTCACCGAGGTGTTTGGCCAGGGCGTCGACATGGTCACCGGCGAATACAGCCGCGGCGCCTCGGGCTTCTGGATCGAGAATGGTGAACTAGCCTACCCGGTCGCCGAGGTCACCATCGCCTCGAACCTGAAGACCATGTTCCTCAACATGGTGCCGGCTGATGATCTCGACCGCAATTTCGGCACCGCCGCCCCAACGCTCCTGATCGAAGGGATGACCCTTGCCGGAGCATGACCTGACCACAGCCGGCGCCACCGAGGATTTGCTGCTGCTGCGTGATGCCGCCCGCGAGGCTGGTGTCATCGCCATGCGCTATTTCGGCAATAGCCCACAGGTCTGGATGAAGGGCGGCACATCGCCGGTCAGCGAGGCCGATCACGCCGCCGACGCCTATCTGCGCGAAACGCTGCTGGCGGCGCGGCCGGATTATGGCTGGCTATCGGAAGAAACAGTCGACGATCCGGTTCGGCTATCGGCACGCCGCACCTTCGTCGTCGACCCGATCGACGGCACGCGCGGATTCCTGGAGGGCCAGCGCACCTGGTGCGTCAGCGTTGCCGTCGTCGAGCATGGCCGCACATTGGCCGGCGTGCTGGAATGCCCGGCGATGGAGGAGACCTATTGGGCGCTGCCCGGTCAGGGCGCTTTCCGCAACGGCAAGCGCATCGCGGTGCGCAAACTGGCGGATACGGCCGAGATTTCCGGGCTGAAGCAGTTGACCGACCTGATGCCGGCCAAGTGGCAGGCGCGGCTGAAGCGGGCGCCTTACAGCCCTTCGCTCGCCTATCGGCTGGCCATGATTGCCAATGGCGTGCTGGATGCCACTTTCGTCAAGCCGAACGCGCATGACTGGGATATTGCCGCGGCCGATCTCATCTTGCGCGAGGCAGGCGGCCAGTTGCTCGACCGGCATGGCCGCGCCCCGCTCTATGCCGGCGAGGTGACCCGCCACGGCGCGCTCGCCGCCGGCAGCGGTGAACTGCTGGCCGTGCTCGCCGGCGTCATCGCCGGGCTGGATGCGTGAACGCGCTTTCCAGAGCGAGATGAATTCATCTCGCTCTAAGGTTCCAAAGTCGGCGGCTTTGGTCTAGACCTGTCACAAACTCACGATATGTGAAGGACCGACATGGCCGTGGAAGACGGAAAGAAACAGCTTTTGCATCTGGTGTTCGGTGGCGAACTGAAGAAGCTTGGCGGCAGCGAATTCCGCGATCTCGACGGGCTCGACATCGTCGGCATCTTTCCGGACTATCAATCCGCGCACACCGCCTGGAAAGCCAAGGCGCAAGCCAGCGTGGACAATGCCCACATGCGTTATTTCGTCGTTCATCTGCACCGGCTGCTGGACCCCCACAACAAGGCTGCCGGTTGACTTCGATGGAGCATGATCTGGCGAAAGGGCCAGCGAGCGAGGCCGCACCCACGGGCAGGGGACGCAGCCGCACGACCAAGGCCTTCTGGCGCAAGATTCGCCAACCGCTAGCGGAGTCGCGCTTCGTCAAGAACGCCATCGCCAGCCTGTTCGCCCAGTTCGTCCGGTTCGTGCGCCTCACCAATCGCGTCGTCCAGGGATCGGCGCGGTTTTCGGGCGGTGCCTATACCGAGTTCGAGCCCGTCATCATCGCTCTGTGGCACGGTCAGCATCTGCTGACGCCAGCCTACTACCCCAAGCGCAAGCCCCTGGTCGCCATGGTCTCACGCAGCGCCGATGCCGAGCTCAACGCATTGATGCTGGAGAAATTCGGCATCGAGGCGGTGCGCGGTTCGGGCGGGCGAGAAAATGCCAGGCATCTCGATAAAGGCGGGGCAAAGGCGCTTATCGCCCTGAAAAAGTCGCTCGCGACCGGCAAGAACGTCGCCATGATCGCAGATATTCCGCACGGCAAACCGCGCGACGCAGGGCTTGGCATCGTTCTCCTGGCGCGCCTCTCGGGCCGGCCGCTTGTGCCGGTCGCCATCACCACCAGCCGCCGCAAGGTGCTGGAGAAGAGCTGGGACAGGACCACCATCAACCTGCCGTTCGGCCGCTCGTCGATCGTCATCGGCCCGCCGATCTTCGTGGCGGCTGGTGCCGATGCCGCCGAGATGGAGCGCAAGCGCCAGGAAGTGACAGTCGCGCTCAATGCCGCGACCGCCGAGGCCTACCGTCTCGTGGACGCCACGCGATGAGCGGTCGCTGGGCGAGAGCCATGCTGTCGGCATACCGCTTCGCGGGTGCGGCCGCCTATCCGCTGGTCGGGCCCTACGTCGCCTGGCGCACCTCGCGCGGCAAGGAAGACCGCTACCGCCGCCGCGAGCGCTATGGCGTCGCCGGCCGCCCGCGGCCCGAGGGTCCGGTGATCTGGATCCATGCCGCGAGCGTCGGTGAGACCATAGCCGTCGTGCCGCTGGTCGAAAGCATTCTCGACTACGGCGTCAACATCGTGCTGACGACCGGCACGGTCACTTCGGCGCAGGTCGCCGACGAGCGGCTCGGTGACCGCATCATCCATCAATATGTGCCGCTCGACCTCAAGCCGGCGGTCAGCCGGTTCCTCGACCACTGGCAGCCGGATCTGGCGATCATCGCCGAATCCGAGATCTGGCCGATGACCATCCTCGAGCTTGGCGCGCGCCGCGTGCCGCAGGTGCTGGTCAATGGCAGGCTGTCCGACCGTTCGTTCAGGTCGTGGAAGAAACGGGCCAACATCGCCGAGGCGTTGTTCGAGAATCTGGCTCATGTGGTGGCGCAGTCGGATGTCGATGGCGAGCGCTTCCTCGCGCTCGGCGCCCGGCCGGTCACCGTATCGGGCAACCTCAAGGTCGACACGTCGCCACCGCCTGTCGACGAACGGGTGCTGGCGGCGCTGCGGCGGCAGATCGGCGCGCGCCCGACCTGGGCGGCGATCTCGACCCATGACGGCGAGGAGGTGGTCGCGGCGGAAGTCCACGCGACGCTGCACAAGCGTCACCCTGGTCTTCTGACGATCGTCGTTCCACGTCATCCCGATCGCGCCGAGGCGCTTGCCGCGCAGATTTCCGGCATGGGCCTGAAGGTCGCGCGGCGCAGCAAGGGCGACAGGATCACTGCCGACACCGACATATTGCTTGGCGATACGATCGGCGAGATGGGGCTTTATCTCAGGCTGACGGAAATCGCATTCGTCGGCCGCTCGCTGACCTCGGAGGGTGGCCAGAATCCGCTGGAGCCGGCCATGCTCGACACCGCGGTTCTCGCCGGCCGCAATGTGCAGAATTTTCGCGAGGCCTACCGGCGTCTGCTCGACAGCGGCGGCGCCAAGCTGGTGCGCGATCGCGACATGCTGGCCGGCGCCGTCAATTTCCTCCTGACCAACGAAGTGGCGCGCCACGAGATGATGGCGGCGGGCATTGCGACCGTCGACGAGATGCGCGGTGCGCTGGCCCGTACGCTGAAATCGCTTGAGCCCTACATCCAGCCGCTGGTCGTCAAGTCGCGCCTGAAGGGCGCGAACGGGCGCTAGCGTGACTTCCGAGGCACCACCATTCTGGTGGGAAGAGCCGGACTGGCGGGTCCTGGCACTGTCGCCGCTGTCGGCCATCTATGCGCTCGCCGCCGGCCGGGGCATGCGGCGGGCCAAGCGCGAGAAGATCGAGGCACCGGTTCTGTGCATCGGCAATTTCACCGTTGGAGGTACCGGCAAGACACCGGTGGCCATCGCGCTCGCCGAACAGGCCCAACGCATGCATCTGAAACCCGGCTTCCTGTCGCGCGGCCATGGCGGCTCCTTCGCCGAGCCGCATGTCGTCGATATCAATCACGACAGCGCCAAGCATGTCGGCGACGAGCCGCTGCTCTTGGCCGAACACGCGCCGGTGGCGGTGACGCCGAACCGCGCCGCCGGCGCCCGGCTGCTGCTGGAAAAGCATGGCTGCGATTTCCTGATCATGGACGATGGCTTCCAGAGCGCGCGCATCCATATCGACTACGCGCTGGTCGTCGTCGATGCGCGCTACGGGATCGGCAATGGCCGGGTCATTCCGGGCGGCCCGCTTCGGGCCAAGGTCGTCGACCAGCTGGTCTTCACCAGCGGGCTGTTGAAAATGGGCGAGGGCACCGCCGCCGACGCCGTGGTCCGCCAGGCGGCGCGCGCCGGACGGCCGATCTTCGAGGCTCGCACCGAGCCAAGCGGCAAGGCGGGGTTTGCCGGCAAGCGGCTCCTGGCCTTCGCCGGCATCGGCCACCCCGAGAAATTCTTCGACACGGTGCGCAAAGCCGGCGGCGAGCTGGTGTTGACGCGGCCGTTTCCGGACCATCATTTCTATGCCGAGGACGAACTTGCCGAACTGGCCGCGACGGCTGGCGCCGAGAGGCTCGGTCTCATCACCACCGCCAAGGACGCCGCCCGGCTGCGGCACGGCGCCTCACGGGACTTTCTCGACCAGCTCGAAGTGCTGGAGATCGACACCGTTTTCGAACTGGATCACGTGCCCGCGCGCATCATCGATGAAACGCTGGATGCCTGGCGCCAGCGTAAAATGAGGGGCTAGCCGCGCTTGCGCAGCTCCGGATGCACCTCGATTTCGCGGCGCAGGGATGCGGTTGCGCTGACATAGGGCTCTTGCCTGGCGACGCTCCAGTATTTCAACTCATCGAGCGGAATGCTTTCGCCGGTCACGGCGCAGCGCACGAATGCGCCAGGGCTGGTAACCTGGAAATCGCCATCGAGATAGCGGATGCGGGCTTCCTTGCTGCCGCCGGGGCCTTCGAAACGGTTCATCATGCAGGGACGCCGAGGTTCATGGGGATTTCATCGCCATAAATTTCCGGCGAGGTCAAGCATGTGACAAGCCTGAGACAATGCCGAACCCCTAATGTTGGGAAGAAAAACGCTGTTGACGGGGCACTATGGATATTTCCTCTGCTCGTCTTGCCGCCTTGTTCCGGGAAGCGATGACGCCGCGGGCCGTGCCGTCGGCGAAGGCCGATCCGGTAAAAACCGCTCTCGTGAAGGCGCTGGTGGCGCCGCCGGCGCCATCCGGCGCGCCCGTGCGCCCGGCAGCGACGCCGACACTGCCTATGATGTTGTCACCGGCAACAACCGTGAGAGCCCAGCAGACAGCATCGGCGGAGATGTTGCAGGCTTATCTGGCGCTCGCGGAACCGGACGGCGCAACAACCGGCGATGCCCCAGCGACTGCGGCGAGGACATCGGCCGACGGCGACACCACGCAACGTGGCCTGGCGCCGCCGCCGGCAAGGGTCGATGAGGGAGCCGCGGCAAGGGCCACGGCACTGCCATGGCTTGCGCTTCTCTCACCCGAGGTTCCGGCCCTGCGCCGCGCAGCCGACGCCAATGCGGTTGCGGGACGAGGGCAGGCGGCTTCCCGGTCGAACGTCGTGGCGCAGCCCGAAAGCAGGCAGATGAGCGTGGGGCTGACGTCGTTGGCTGCCGGGCTGTTGGCCGTGGCGATCGTCGGGTTCATTCTTTTGGTGCTGCGCTAACCTCGGCGTCGATGAAGGCTTCCATCTTTTCCGGCGCCAGCCCTGCCTGCACCGCGATACGGCGCGCCAGTTCCGCCGCGGCGGCCCGTGGCCGTCCCATCGGCCGGTCGAGCCAGTAGGACACCGGATTGAGGGCGGTGCGCTCGTCGACGGGAGCGATGCGGCCCGACTTCAATTGATGTCCGGTCAGCGGCGGACGCGCCAGCGCGATGCCGAGCCCATAGGCGGCGGCGTCGAGCACCAGGTTGTAATCCTCGAAGCGGCGGTCCTGCGGGCGCGGGCGGTAGTCAATGCCTTGTGCGGCGAACCAGGCGCGCCAGGCCGAAGCGTCGGAATCGTTGATCAGCGGAAATTTGAGCAGCCGGGCGGGGTCGCCGCGCCCGATCTCGCGGGCAAGCTCCGGTGAGGCGACGGGGAAGACATGTTCCTCGAAAAGCTGCACCGAGATGCGGCCAGGAATGCCGCCGCGGCCGCAGCGGATCGACAGGTCGATGCCTTCGTCCGCGAGGTCGGCCTGGCGGATGTCGACATCCAGCACGATGCGCAGCTTGGAGGGATTATTCTCCAGTGCCGCCATGCGCGGCATCAGCCACAGCCCGCTGACCGAGGGGATGGAGGACAGCCGCACCACGGCGGTGCCGCGCGGTTCGACCCAGCGGTCGGAATGGGTCGATATCAGCGCGAAAGCTTCCGTGGTGCGCAGATGCAGCCTGTTGCCTTCGATTGTCAGCGAGACGCCGCGCGCACCGCGATCGAAGACTTTCAATCCCAGCCAGTCTTCGAGCTTGGCGATCTGCCGGCTGACGGCGCCGTGGGTGATGTTGAGCTTTTCGGCCGCCGCCGAAAAGCTGCCTGTTCGCGCCGCCGCGTCGAAGGCGCGCAGCGTTTCGAGCGGCACCATTGTGTCTGAGCTGTGATCCATAGTCACAGGTGATCCTCGATTTGGTCGTTTGTCAATCGGCCCCAAAAGGCGTTTTCTGCCTTTCAGGACCGAAGAACACGAGGACGGTGAGATGGGCGCGATGACGGGCACGTTGAATTTGACACAGCGGATGGATACCGCGGCAGCCATCGCCGTGGCGCTCACGGTGGTCGGCTGGGCATCGGCCTTTCCGGCGATCCGCGCCGGCCTTGCCGCCTTCGGGCCGTTGGAACTGGGCGCGCTGCGCTTTGCCATCGCCGCCGTGCCGGCGGCGATCTTCCTCGCGGTCAAGCGTCCGGCGCTGCCCAGGCTGGACGAAGTGTGGCGCCTCGTCTTCGGCGGCGCCATCTTCGTCGCGCTCTACACCGTAATGCTCAATTTCGGCGAACTGACCGTCTCGGCAGGTGCCGCCGGCTTCATCATCAACGTCAGCCCGATCTTCACCGCCATCATGGCGATGGCGCTGCTTGGCGAGCGCTTCTCTGGCATGGCCTGGATCGGAACGGTGATTTCCTTCGCCGGCATTGGCGTCATCGCCATGGCCGACGGGCAAGGTCTGCATTTCAATACCGGCGCCCTGCTGGTGCTTGGCTCGGCCTTGTGCTCGGCCGTCAACACCATCGTCCAGAAGCCGCTGTTTGCCCGCCATCATCCATTGACCATTTCGGCCTCGAACATGGTGCTCGGCGCACTCTGCCTGTCGCCCTTCCTGCCGTCAGCCTTTTCGCAGGCGGCGGTTGCCGACACCGCAGGCCTTGGCGCCGTCATCTTCCTCGGCATCGTGCCCAGCCTGATCGCCTACGCCGCCTGGGCGACCGCGCTGTCGCGTCTGCCCGCCGCACGTGCCTCGAATTTCCTCTATCTGGTCTCACCCATGTCGGCGTTGATCGGCTTCTTCTGGCTCGGCGAAGTGCCGACGCTGCTCGGCATCCTCGGTGGCGCGCTGGCACTCGGCGGCGTCATTGTCGTGAATTTGAGGCGTTGACACAAAAGGCTGGAGCCATTTCCGGACTCAAATCCCGAGCCGTACCCGCCGTGATGCAGACATGCGCCAGGCGGGCGGCTATGGTGGGCCGCTTTTGTGGAACACGGCGGGGTCGGGATGGGAAGATGGTTCATATCCGTAATTTCTTGTGTGCTGCTGCTGAGCGGGAAGGCCGCCGCGGGTTGGTATCACGTGGAGAATTACGAAGGGTCGATCGGCTCCCAGCCCGTTCATGTCTCGCTTCAGACATATGACGGCTTCGGCAGCGGCATGACCGTCGAGGGAAGCTACTTCTACGACACGAAACAAAGCCCGATAGCGGTGTTCGGCAAGCTCAACGGCAGCAGGCTCGCGCTCTGCGAGATCTCGAACGACAAGGAGTTCGACCGGATATTGGTGGTTGGATCAAAGATCCCCGTCGACACCACCGGATGCCCGTTTTCCCTCGACATGGCTGAAAGCGGCGCCACAGGCACCTGGAGCAAGGGGGCAGACACGTATCCCGTCTCGCTCAAGAAAGTCGCGAGCCTGGACGATACTGGCGACCCAAAGCTCGACGGGACCGTCGAGATTCCCTTCTGGGCCGAAACAGCCGCCCACAGGTTTGCCGGTCTTTATACGAACACCGAGTCAGGCACTTGCATGGCGAAAATGCAGGTCATCAAAAAGAGCAGCAGGAAGGTCGTTCAGGAGATCGCCTTCGATGATGATGGCTGCAACGCCGGCATGTTGATGACGTCCATCTATGCGAACGTCCAGAAGTGGGCCGAGCGAGGCAAGGACATCATTTCGGTGAATTTTCGAGGTGGCGGCGCCGGATATGCGATGGACTATGCCTTTGACCGCAAGACCAAAAAGTACCGCCAAAGGAAATGAAGCGGGACGCCGATAGCAAGACCTCAACGCCGCCCGAACAGCCTTTCGATATCCGCCAGCTTGAGCTCGATATAGGTCGGGCGGCCGTGGTTGCAGGTGCCGGAGCCCGGCGTCGCCTCCATCTGCCGCAGCAGCGCGTTCATCTCCTCCGCCTTGAGCAGACGGCCGGAGCGTACCGAGCCGTGGCAGGCCATGGTCGCGGCGATCTTGTCCAGCCGCTCCTTCAGCGTCTCGACCGTGTCGTTGTCGGCGATCTCATCGGCAAGGTCGCGCACCAATTGCTGGACATTGGTTTCACCGAGCATCGACGGCGTCTCCCGCACCGCGACGGCGCCGGGGCCGAAGCGCTCGATACCGAGCCCGAAACGTGCCAGCGTTTCTGAATGGAGCGCAAGCCGCTCGGCATCCTCTTCGGGCAGGTCGATGATTTCAGGCAGAAGCAGCATCTGCGAGGGCACGGGGCGCGAATGCAGCGCATTCTTCAGCGCCTCGTAGACCAGCCGTTCATGTGCTGCATGCTGGTCGACGATGACGAGCGAATCCCTGGTCTGCGCAACGATGTAGTTCTCATGCACCTGGGCGCGCGCCGCTCCCAGCACCGCGCCAAGCAGCGTCTCGGCCGCCTCATCCTGCCCGGCGCGCGCATCGGCGCTGGCAAGCGGACCGGCATCGAACGCCGCCTGCTCGTTTTCGCGCAAACCGCGATGTTCGAAGCGCGCTCCCTCGAAACCCATGTCGAGAGGGCGCTGGGATGAACGGGCAGCATCGAAGCCGGACGAGCCCGACGCGTGATGGGCCGCGTCGTAGCTGCGGTGGCCGTTTGCCGGGCCGCCGTGACCGTAGGATGCGGCGCCGGGCCGGAAAGCCGCCATCATGCCGGCAGCACCCGTGGTGGCCGCGCGGATGCCTGAATCGGCGAGTGCCTGGCGGATGGAACCGACGATCAGCCCGCGCACCAGTCCTGGGTCGCGGAAGCGCACATCGGCCTTGGCCGGGTGGACATTGACGTCGACGATGGCCGGATCGAGCGACAGGAACAGCACCGTCACCGCATGGCGGTCGCGCGGCAAGACGTCGGCGAAGGCACCGCGAATGGCGCCGGCGATCAGCTTGTCGCGCACCGGGCGGCCGTTGACATAGGCATATTGCTGCAGCGCGTTGGCGCGGGTGAAGGACGGGATCGACACGTACCCGGTCAGGTGCACGCCTTCGCGCATCGCCTCGATGGCAATCGAATTGTCGGGAAAGTCGGCACCCATTACCTGGGCGATGCGACGCAGGCTGCCTTCCTGGCTGTCGTCGGTCGCGGGCAATTCCAGCGTCGAGCGATCCGAGCCGGCCAGCGTGAAGCGCACGGTGGGGAAGGCGATGGCGATGCGCTTGATCACGTCGCTGGTCGCCGAACTCTCGGCGCGCTCGCCCTTCATGAATTTCAGTCGGGCCGGCGTTGCGAAGAACAGGTCGCGCACCTCCACCGTGGTGCCGCGATTGGCCGCCGCCGGCCTGACGGGCAAGACGCGGCCACCCTCGATGCCGATCTCGGCGGCACTGTCACTTGATGCAGTGCGCGAGCGGATCGACAGCCGCGACACCGAGCCGATCGACGGCAGCGCTTCGCCGCGGAAGCCGAGCGAGCGGATGTCGTTGATATCCCCGGTGAGCTTGGAGGTGCAGTGGCGCGCGATCGCCAGCGCCAGCTCCGGTTCGGGAATGCCGGAGCCGTCGTCGGTGACGCGGATCAGGTTCAGTCCGCCGCCGGCAGTGACGATCTCCACCTTGCCAGCACCGGCATCGAGCGCATTCTCGACCAGTTCCTTGACCACGCTTGCCGGACGCTCGATGACTTCGCCGGCGGCGATCTGGTTGATCATCGTTTCGGAAAGCTGGCGGATGGGCATGGAGACACTATAGGCGGATTCGACGCCGATGAGGAAGCATTCGATGTCGGCGGAATAGCGGTGATGCTGGCGGGACAGCACCCCCCTCTGGCCTGCCGGCCATCTCCCCCGCAAGGAGGGAGATCGGATGTCGTCACGGCTTTCGCCAATCTGCAGCGCTGCAGGAAGGGCGGCGAGGTTGGAACTGCCAATCTCCCCACTTGCGGGGGAGATGTCCGGCAGGACAGAGGGGGGTGCTGTCCCGCCGACTTCCAAGGAACTGGGAGGCACTGTCCCTCACGCCTGCGCCGCCAGCCAGTCGCGCACCTTGCGGGCGTTGTCGCTGAGCTCGCGGTTCTTCGGCCAGACGACATAGAACGCCTTGCCGGTCCTCAGAACATGATCCGTCACCGTCACCAACAGTCCTGATGCCAGCAGGCGCTCGGCAAGATGCCGCCAGCCGAGAGCGATGCCTTGGCCTTCCATGACGCCCTGGATCACCAGGCCATAGTCGTTGATGCGCAGGCCGCGCGCGGTATCGCTGAGACTGGCGCCGGCCGACAGGAACCATTCGTCCCAGCTTGCCGCCTCGCGATACGGCTCTTCCAGATGGATGAGGCGGTGCGTGGCCAGTTCCGCGACGGATTTGGGCAGGCCGAACTTCGCTGCGTAGCTGGCGCCGGCAACGGGAAATATCTCCTCATCCGCCAGCGGCAGCGAATGATAGTCCGGCCAATCCCGCGGCTCGCCCCCGCGCACGCCGAGCGGGATGCCTTCGGCGATGATGTCGAGGTCGCGGTCGGCGGTCTGGATGCGCAGGTCGATGCCCGGCAGTTCGTCGCGGAACTGCTGCAGGCGCGGCATCATCCAGAAGGAACCGAAGGCCGTCGAGGCGGCCAGCGTCACGTGGCCGCCGGTTGCCTGCAGGCGCAGATCCTCCGCCGATTTGCGGATATGTGAGAGGCCGAGCGAGACGTCGGCGTGGAAGCGCTCGCCGGCCTCGGTCAGGATGACCTGACGGTGGCGGCGCTGGAACAGCTTGGCGCCGAGCTGTTCTTCCAGTCCGCGCACCGCATAGGAGACGGCGGCCTGCGTCATGCCGAGTTCGCGCCCGGCGGCGGTGAAGCTCGACAGACGCCCGGCCGCCTCGAAGACGATCAGGCTGCCGGCGGAAGGCAGGAGGTGGCGCAGGCTTCGCATAAGCTCAGCTTATACAAGAGATCAGGATTTTCCAGCGTCACATACATATTTTGTCCCGCTAGGCTGGTGCCAATGAGTGGAATGGAGTTGTCATGAACGCACCGGCCCCTGAAGTGACCGAACACGCCAATCGTCGAAGTGGCGGCCGCTTGGGGCGCAAGGCGTTGCGCGGGGCTCCCGTAACGTCGTTTCCGACCCTGGTTCGCCAGATCCCCGTCTATCAGATGGTTCCGGATGAGGCGGTCGAGCTGATCCACCAGGAGTCACTCTCGATCCTCGAAGAGGTGGGATGCGAGTTCCGCGACGACGAGGCTATCGCGCTCTGGAAGGCGGCCGGGGCAGACGTTTCGGAGACACGTGTCCGCATCGACCGTGCCTTGCTGATGGAGCTCGTCTCGAAGGTCCCGTCGGAGTTCACGCTCAATGCGCGAAATCCGCAGCGTTCGGTGCGCGTGGGCGGCAACAACTCCATCTTCGCGCCGATGTACGGCGCACCTTATGTGCGCGACCTCGACAACAACAGACGCTACGGCACGCTCGCCGACCTGCAGAATTTCCACAAGCTCGCCTACATGGCGCCGGCGCTGCACTCGTCGAGCTCGATCATCTGCGAGCCGATGGAAATCGCGGTGCCGAAGCGTCACCTCCACATCATCCACTCGGCGTTGAAGCACTCCGACAAGCCGTTCATGGGCATCGTCACGTCCAAGGATCGGGCGGAAGACACGATGGCGATGGCGGGCATCGTGTTCGGCGAGGATTATGTCCGCGACAACCCGGTCCTGGTGTCGATCACCAACTGCAATTCGCCGCTTGTGTGGGACGCCACCATGCTGGACGCGATGAAGGTCTATGCGCGGAGCAACCAGCCGCTGATCCTCGCGCCCTTCGCGCTGTGCGGCGCCTCGACCTCGGCCTCCGCAGTGGGCGCGGTGGCGCAGGTCAACGCGGAAGCGCTGGCGGGCATCGCGTTCACGCAACTGCTGCGCCCGGGGTCGCCGCAGATCTATGGACAGTTCATGGTGACGGTGGACATGAAGACCGGCGCCCCGATGGGCGGCACGCCGGAGGCGGCCCAGATGATGTATCTGATGGGAGCCCTGGCGCGGAAATACCGGCTGCCATGGCGCACTTCCGGCTTTCATGTCGGGTCGAAGCTGAACGACGCCCAGGCGGGCTACGAGGCGAACATGCTGATGCATGCCGCCATCCTTTCTGGCGCCAATTACATCTGGCACTCGGCGGGATGGCTCGAGGCCGGGCTGACCTGCGGCTATTCGAAATTCGCGACCGACTGCGAACAGCTGATCGGCTGGTACAAATATGCTGGCGGGCTGCCGTTCGACGATTTCAAGGAAGCGATGGCGGCGATCCGCGAGGTGGGGCCCCAGGGCCATTTCCTCGGCACCCAGCACACGCTCGAACATTTCGAGTCCGCCTTCTTCATGCCCAGCATCATGGACTTCAATTCGTTCGAACAGTGGAAGGCCGAAGGGGCGAAGGACCACGACACGCGCGGCCGCGAGAAGGCGCGCAACATGCTGGCGGACTACGAGGAGCCGAAGCTCGACGAAGGCATCGCCGATGGCCTGACAGACTTCATAGCGCGGCGGGAGGAGAAGCTGCCGGACAGCGTCAGTTGAGGTGACCACGAAGATCACACGGGAACCAGACGGGAGGAAAAAATGACATTCTTCAGAAGCAATGGCGATCGCGTGCCGAGCACTATCGAGGCAATGGCCGCCGAAGCACGCGCGGGTCGTGTCGACCGGCGCGAATTCCTGGCGCTCGCAAGCGCCTTCGGCGCGTCAACGGCGCTTGCCTATGGCATGATCGGCCTTGCCGTGCCCGATCGTGCTTTGGCCGAAGAGCCGAAGAAAGGCGGAACCCTGCGCGTCTCGATGTCGGTGAAGGGGCAGAAGGATCCGCGCACTTACGACTGGGTGGAACTGGCCAACATTTCGCGCTGCTGGCTGGAGCCGCTTGTCCGCTACACCAGGCAATTCACATTCGAGCCGGTTCTGCTGGAAAGCTGGGATATCAACGACGACGCCACCGAATATGTGCTGCATGTGCGCAAGGGCATTACGTGGAACAACGGCGATGCCTTCAGCGCCGATGATGTCGTTCAAAATCTGACGCGCTGGTGCGAGAAAAGCGTCGCCGGAAACTCCATGGCCGCACGCGTCGGCGCACTGATCGACACAAAGACCGGCAAGGCCAGGGATGGCGCGATCACCAAGGTCGATGACAACACGGTCAAGCTGAAACTGAACGAACCCGACATTTCGCTCATCCCGAACTTCACCGACTATCCGGCGCTGGTGGTTCATCGCAACTTCGATGCCGACGGAGCCGATCCGATCAAGAAGCCGATCGGCACCGGGCCGTTCGAACTGGTCTCCTACGATGTCGGCCAGAAGGCGGTCGTCAAGCGCCGTGAGAACGGCAAGTGGTGGGGTGGGGAAGCGCCGCTCGACAGCGTCGAATTCATCGATTACGGCACCGATTTCAACGCTTCGATCAATGCATTCGATTCCGGCGAGATCGACCTCAATTTCGAGACGCCCGCCGACTTCATCGACATCCTCGACAAGATGGGCCTGGTGAAATCGGAGGTTGCGACGGCGACGACGCTCGTTGCCCGCACCAACATCACTCACAAGCCCTATGACGACCAGCGGGTCCGCAACGCCCTGCAAATGGCCGTCGACAACAACGCGGTTCTCGAACTTGGCTATGCCGGGCGAGGCACCCCTGGCGAAAACCACCACGTCGCCCCGATCCATCCGGAATACTATCCGCTGCCCAAGAAGACACGCGACGCCGCCGGCGCCAAGAAGCTGATGGCGGAAGCCGGGCAGGCCGACTTCGAGCATGAACTGATCACCGTCGAGGACGATTGGCAGAAGAACACGGGCGACGCGATCGCCGGCCAGCTGCGCGATGCCGGGATCAAGGTCAAGCGCACGGTGCTGCCGGGTTCGACCTTCTGGAACGACTGGACGAAATATCCCTATTCCATGACGATCTGGTACATGCGCCCGCTCGGCGTTCAGGTGCTGGCGCTCGGCTATCGCACCGGCGAGGCCTGGAATGAAACGGCGTACTCAAATCCCGATTTCGACGCCAAGCTCAAGCAGGCGCTTTCGCTCATCGACGTGGAGAAGCGCAAGGAGGTGATGAAGGATGTCGAGCAGATCCTGCAGGATTCGGGCGTCATCGTTCAGCCGTTCTGGCAGAAGCTCTACAGCCACATGAACAAGAACGTAAAGAACTACGGTGTCCACCAGACCTTCGAGATGGACCTGCAAAACGTCTGGCTGGATGGTTGAAACAAGCGTTACGGGGCTTCATGAGCCGAAAAAAAGCCGATATGCAGGATGCGTGGTATTGATAGGCTCAAGCCATCAAAAGCCGGAGATTCTGCATGAGACCGACAGTGCTCGTTGCCGCCCTTTCGATAGCCTTGCCGGCGGCCGCCGTCGCCGGACCGGCGTCCAACGCCGTGAAGTTCTTCTATGTTCCCGCAGTCAAGTTCGAGGCCGACGAACAATACCGGGATCGGTTCACCGAGCCGGTGACGAAACTGTTCGACCTGAACGACCAGGCAACGAAAAAGAACCCGGACCAGGTCGCCTGCATCGATTTCGATCCTGGCCTGGACGCCCAGGATTTCGATCAGAAGACCGTCTCGAAAACGCTGAAACTGTCTGAGAAGCTGGATGGCGACAACGCAGAGGTTACAGCGTCCTTCCGCCTTTTCTCCGAGGGCGAGGATTCCAAACGCGAAATGGTCTGGTCGCTCAAGAAGATCGACGGCAAGTGGAAGATATCGGACATCGCCTCGAAGACCAGCGACTGGAAGCTCAGCGCGCTGGAATGCGTGGCCGGCCAGACACCGGAGTGATGCGATGGCCCATCGCCCGATCCTGGCACTGTCGACCATGTGCCTGCTGGCGGTGGGTCTGAGTGGCGCCACCGCGCAAGGCTTGTTGGGTGCGCCGCCGGCAAACGCCCCGGTTGACACCGCGCCGGGCGACAGCGGGCCGCCGCCCGCAAATGCGCCCGGAGCGGCTGTGGAACCAACAACGCCGCCGGTCGGATGGTCGCCAGCCGAGGCAGCGCCGGCAGCACCCGTCCAGCCGGGCTCGCCAACAGCGGTGGTGCGGCCATTTTACGATAAGGTCGGGCTGGAGATCGATCCGGCGCAGCGCAGCCATTTCATCGATCCGGCAAAAACCGTGCTCGACAAGAGCGACGTCTTGCGCAAATCCGGGCAGGGCGAGTGTCTCGACCCCAACATGGCACTGGACAATGCGGACTATGACAAGGCCGAGATCGACAAGAGCCTGAAGACGCTCGAGGCGATCAATGGCGACCAAGCCAAGGTCATCGTCGCCTTCGTCATCGCTGGCAACCCGCACCGGCTGGAGTGGAAGTTCAAGAAGGTCGATGGCGACTGGAAGATCACGGATCTGTTGTCGGTGACCGGTGAATGGGCACTCAGCCAATATCAGTGCGAATGACGAGCGAGCTAGCCGCGCCCGCGATAGGGCGCGACGCCGGTGTCAGGCAGCCAGGCGCCTTCGGGCGGCGCGCCGGTCTGCCAGAACACGTCGATCGGAATGCCGCCGCGCGGATACCAATAGCCGCCAATGCGCAACCACAGCGGCTTGGTTGCCGCCACAATGCGGCGGCCGATCATGACGGTGCAGTCTTCATGGAAGGCGCCATGGTTGCGAAACGAGGTCATGAACAGCTTGAGCGACTTGGATTCCACCAGCAGCGCATCGGGCGCGTAGTCGATGACGATATGGGCGAAATCCGGCTGGCCGGTGACCGGGCACAGCGAGGTGAATTCCGGGCAAGTGAAGCGCACGATCGCCGGCGGCCCGTCGCCGCGCGCAAACGGCACGGTCTCCAGGACCGCTGCTTCTGGGCTCTGTGGCGTCTCGACGTGCGCGCCGAGCTGGGTGAGGGTCTTGGTGTCGATCATAAACGGGTTCCTTATCGCATGTCGCCGGGAAGTGTGGGGACGACATGCTTGAAAACGAATTTTGCCGCTCATTAGCACAATTTAAAACCGCAGGAAGACGATGACCAGCAGCGATCCGCTTCTCCAGCCCTATCAGCTCAAACATCTGACGCTGAAGAACCGGGTCATGTCGACCAGCCACGAGCCGGCCTATTCCGAGGATGGCATGCCGAAAGAGCGCTACCGGCTCTACCATGCCGAAAAGGCCAAGGGCGGCATGGCGCTGACCATGACCGCCGGCTCGGCGATCGTTTCGCGCGACAGTCCGGCGGCCTTCGGCAACCTGCATGTCTATGAGGACAGGATCGTGCCGTGGCTGGCCGAACTCGCCGATGCCTGCCACGAGCACGACTGCAAGGTGATGATCCAGATCACCCATCTCGGCCGCCGCACCGGCTGGAACAAGGCCGACTGGCTGCCGGTGCTCTCGGCTTCGCCCGTGCGCGAACCGGCGCATCGCGCTTTCCCGAAGACCATCGAGGACTGGGACATAGAGCGGATCGTCGCCGATTATGCCTCAGCCGCGCAGCGCTGCCAGGCCGCCGGCCTCGACGGCATCGAGTTCGAAGCCTATGGCCATCTGATCGACGGCTTCTGGTCGCCGGCCACCAACCACCGCGACGACGAGTTCGGCGGTTCGCTCGACAACCGCCTGCGCTTCACCAACATGGTGCTCGACGCCGTGCGTGCGGCGGTCGGCGACAAATTCGTCGTCGGCATCCGCATGGTCGCCGACGAAGATTTTGAAAAAGGCCTGTCGAAGGCGGAAGGCGTCGAGATTGCAAAGCGGCTGGCCGGCTCCGGCAAGGTCGATTTCCTCAACATCATCCGCGGCTCGATCGAGAGTGACGCGGCACTGACCAAGGTTATCCCGGTGACCGGCATGCGCTCGTCGCCGCATCTCGATTTCGCCGGCGAGGTGAGGGCGGCGACAAAATTCCCGACCTTCCATGCGGCGCGCATTTCCGACGTAGCCACCGCGCGGCACGCCATCGCCACCGGCAAACTCGACATGGTCGGCATGACCCGCGCCCACATCGCCGATCCGCACATCATCAAAAAAGTGATGGAGGGCAGGGAGCACGAGATCCGCCCTTGTGTCGGCGCCACCTATTGTCTGGATCGCATCTACGAAGGCGGTGAAGCGCTGTGCGTCCACAATGCGGCGACCGGCCGCGAGGCCGACATCCCGCACATCATCGTCAAGACCGAAGGGCCGAAGCAGAAAGTCGTCGTCGTCGGCGCCGGCGCCGGCGGGCTGGAGGTGGCGCGGGTCGCGGCCGAGAGAGGCCACAAGGTAACGATCCTGGAAGCGTCGAGCCAGGCCGGCGGCCAGGTTCGGCTGGCGACGCAGAACCCGCGCCGCAAGGAATTGATCGGCATCATCGACTGGCGGCTGGCCGAACTCGACCGGCTCGGTGTCGAGATTCGCTACGACACCTGGGCGGAGAAGGACGACGTTCTGGCCCTGTCGCCCGACGTGGTGGTGGTCGCCACCGGCGGCCTGCCGCAAAACCCGCCACTGACGGCTGGCGACAACCTTGTCACCTCGAGTTGGGACATCATGGCCGGCAGCGCCAAGCCGGCCGAAAATGTGCTGCTCTATGACGACAATGGCGGCCATCAGGGCATGGGCGCGGCCGAACTGATCGCCAATGCCGGCTCAAAACTCGAGCTTGTCTCGCCGGAGCGGTTCTTCGCACCGGAAATGGGAGGCATGAACCACGTGCCCTATATGCGCGCCTTCCAGGAAAAGGGCGTCACCATCACCATCAACACGCGGCTGCGCTCGGTACGGCGCGAGGGCAATCAGTTGGTCGCGGAACTGGCCTCGGACTTTGCCGATGGCTGGCGCGGCGAGCGGCGGGTCGACCAGGTGGTGGTCGAGCACGGCACGCTGCCGCTCGACGATCTCTATCTCTCGCTGAAGCCGCTGTCGAAGAACGGCGGCGCGGTGGATTACGAGCGGCTGGTGAGCGGCGGCGACATTTTTCCGGCGCGCAACCCAGAAGCACGCTTCGTGATGTTCCGGATCGGCGACGCGGTCGCCTCGCGCAACATCCATGCCGCCATTTATGACGGCATCAGGTTCGGCTTGCGGATTTGAAATTCGTTATCGCGAGAATTGGTGGCGCGCGGTCGGACCTGCGTACGAGAGCCCGTGTACTTCGGTCCGACCGCGCGCCCGCACGTCATTGGCTCGTCGCCAGACAACGTACGATTCCGTGAAGTTGTGCCGCGCCTCAAACCATCCGCGCGACGGCCATGCACAGCACGGTGATGACCAGTAGACCGCCGGCGATGCGCTCGCCTCTTGTCATTTTCGCGCGCAACCGGGCTTCCGTCGGCGCGTCGGCGCCGGCAAGCTTCCTGGTGGCGGAACCCACCAGCGCGCCCTGTACGCCGGCGGCAATTAGAGCCGTGGCGATGCCCAGCGCCAGCACCTTCTCCATCGGGCCGAAAAGGCCTTCATGGAAGAAATACCAAAGCAGTATGCCGGTGAGGAAAACGAGACCGGCCGCGCCCATTTGGGGCCGGAAGAACCGTTCCGCCCGGATCTCCGGATCGCGGCCGACCGCGATGGTGGTGCCGGCCCAGAACACGCCCGCCATGACATGAAGACCGAGGACGACGATGTAGACATATTGCATGACCGCATTTCCTCTTTTCTGCCCGCCGTTCGCATATAATTAGATATCAAATGATTAGATGTCAATGTATAACCTGCCGCTCGGTTCCCTCTACGGAAAACACCGTCTAGTGTCTGACGATGACGCCCTTTGACCGCCCACCAGTCGGCATGAATCTTGGCCGCACCGCCAAACTTGTCGCCCAAGCCTTCGACGCTGCCTTGGTCGAGGCTGGCGGTACGTTGCCGGTCTGGCTCACCCTGCTGTCTGTCAAGTCGAGCAAGCTTGCCAATCAGCGCGAGCTTGCCGGCATGATCGGCATCCAGGGGGCGACGCTGACCCACCATCTCAACGCCATGGAGGCGCAGGGCCTGCTGGTGCGCCGCCGCGATCCCGTCAACCGCCGGGTTCATCTGGTCGAACTGACCGCGGCCGGAGAAGCGATGTTCGAGACGTTGCGCAAGGCCGCATTGTCCTTTGACAAGCGGCTGCGGGTCGGACTGTCCGACGAGCGGCTGGCGGAGTTCGCGCAGGTGCTGGCGGCATTGCGGGCGAATGTGGAAAGCTAGGGCAGGATAGGGCTCAGTCGTCGTAGCCCCGGATTGTCCCAAAGGTGTAATGGCGCGGCTTCAGCGCGGTGATCAAGTTGGTCAGCTTCGTCTTGCCGTCGAAGCCGTCCTGGAACATGCCGCCCAAAAGTGCGCAGCGGTTTTGAGATAACGACATGCACAAAACAAAGACGCAAAGCGCGTCGCTCGACTCCGCTCAAGCGCGACGCGCTTTGGGCAATGGCTATGCCAGGCTTCCCTGCAGCACCGTCAGCTTGGCCTTCTTCGGCATGCGGGCGGTCAGCCATTCCAGCGCCTTGTCGTGCGGCATCGGGAAGGCGATGGAGTAGCCCTGCACCTGGTCGCAGCCGATCGCCATCAGCGATTCGAGTTCGGCTTCGGTTTCGGCGCCTTCGGCGACGATGGAGATGCCGAGGCCACGGGCAAGCTCGGTGATGGCGCGCACGATCTTCGAGTTGTCGCCATTCTCATGAATGTTCTGGACGAAGCGGCGATCGATCTTCAGCCGGTCGATCTCGTTCGGATTGACATGGCTTAGCGAGGCATAACCGGTACCGAAATCATCGAGTTCCAGATGGACGCCGGCTGCCCGGATGTGGCGCAGCTTGGCGGCGATACCCGTCTTCTCGTCGTCGAGGATGACGGATTCGACGATTTCCAGCGACAGTTTCTGTGGCGGCAGCCCGGCCTTTTCCAGTGTCTCGAACAGAAACGCATCGAAATCGGGCTCGCGCAATTCGGTGCCGGAAACATTGACCGCAAGGCGGCCGAAGGCAATGCCGGCGCGGTTCCATTCGGCGGCTTCCTTGATCGCCTTGGTGATGACGATGCGGCCGATCTCGGGCATGAAGCCGCATTTTTCGGCGACCGGGATAAATTCGCCCGGTGGGATCATGCCGCGCTCGGCATGGTTCCAGCGCACCAGCGCCTCGATGCCGCTGATCGTGCCGTTGGTCAGCGAAACCTGCGGCTGGAAATAGACCTGGAATGCCCGCTCCGCGATGGCGACCTTGATGTCGTGCTCGAGCTGCTTGCGATAGTCGAGCTCGCGGCGCAATTCTTCGGAGAAGAAGGAGAAGTTGCCGCCGCCCAGCTTCTTGGCGGAATAGAGCGCCAGATCGGCATGAACCAGCAGATCCTGAGCATTGTCGGCGTCGATCGGGTAGACGGCGATACCGGCGCTGGCGCCCGGGAGAATGGTCGTGCCCTGGAAGACGATCGGCTCGTTGATATGCGCCAGGATGCGCCGCGCCAGCATGTTGATGTCTTCGGTGCCGCCGGCGCCACCGAGGATCATGACGAACTCGTCGCCGCCCAGGCGTACGCAGAGATCCGAAGCCCGGCAGGAATCGCGCATGCGCTGTGCCGTGACAACCAGTACATAGTCGCCGGCGGCGTGGCCGAGCGTATCGTTGATCTGCTTGAACCGGTCGAGGTCGAGCTGGACGACGGCAAGTCGCTCGCGACGCCTGTGCGTGCCCTTGATCAGCGTATCGAAATGATCGGTCAGAAACGTGCGGTTGTGCAGGCCGGTGAGGCCGTCATGCACCGCGATGAAGGCCATGGAATTGCGCGCGTCGATCAGCTCATGCGTCTTGCGCAGGATAGCGTTCGACATCGGCCTGAAGATGAAAAGCGCCACCAGTACGATGACGCCCAGGGTGGCGTAGAACAGCGTGCGGTGGAGAGCGAGCAGCTTCTCGGAACGCTCGTCGGCATCGGCGCTGATGCGCTGGCCAAGCGCGGCGTAGCCCGACAAGCTCGCATTGGCGACGGAGGCGTCGAGGTTGACGCGCTCGTCGCCACCCTTGTAGCCACCATTGCCGGTGAACTGGGATTCATAGGCCGAGATCAGGCGGTCGCCATTGGCGATCAGCCCGACCGAGAAATAGTCGAGGTGGAAAGGCTTGGCGAAAAGGACGCTCTCGATCGACTTTGGGTCGAGCTTGGCCGGCGATTGCGGATCGGCTCCCGTCTGCTCGAGCAGCAGATCGTAATTCGTCTCGAACTCCGCCGTCGCCTGCTTGAGCGCGCTGACCAGCGCCGGCTGTTTGTCACGCGAAGCAGCGCCCGTTGCGCCGGCCAGGAAGACGATGCGCTGCGAAAGCGTCTTTTGCGTGCTGACGATGTCGAGCAACGTGTTGTTGTGCTGTTGGGTGGCCATCATCTGCTGCAGCAGGATGAAGGAGGCTATCACCATGGCGGCAATGATCAGCAGGGCCAGCCAGTAGCCAGCTTTGATCAGCAGTATGAGTTTGCCTGAAACGGTTTGCGCCGGCTGCTGCGACATTTTCGGGGGCGGTCCTCTCGCCAACGGATTCCTGCTGCGAAGACCATTGGCCTGCAAACATTAACAGGTCTGGAAATCGACAGCCGTCCGGCAAGGGGGAGACGTGGAAAGATCGCGAAATGGTTATCGGCCCGTTTAGCGCCGTGCCGGCATTTGAGCGATCCGCCAGAACCATTTGTAGTAGCGTCGCTTTTGCGACCATCGAGGCCGCATCGGGCCGCTTGCCACCGATCCGGTCGTTTTTGCGATGGATTTTTACCTCGGACGAGACGACAGTCGGCCCACATCAAATGAGGCCCGACCATGACCGCAGCATTCCTTTCTCACATCGACAGCGAGCTCGCGGGGCTCAAATCAGCCGGCCTCTATAAATCCGAGCGCGTGATCTCCTCGACCCAGTCGGCTGAGATCGAGGTCGGTGGGCGGAAAGTGCTCAACTTCTGCGCCAACAACTATCTCGGCCTCGCCGACAGCGCCGACCTGCGTGCGGCGGCCAGCCAGGCGCTCGACCGCTATGGCTATGGCATGGCATCGGTGCGTTTCATCTGCGGCACGCAGGAGGAGCACAAGCAGCTCGAGGCGACGATTTCATCCTTCCTCGGCCTGGAAGACACCATCCTTTACGGCTCCTGCTTCGATGCCAATGGCGGCCTGTTCGAGACGTTGCTCGGTGAAGAGGACGCGATCATTTCCGATGCGCTGAACCACGCTTCGATCATCGACGGCGTGCGGCTGTCGAAGGCCAAACGCTTCCGCTACGCCAACAACGACATGGCCGATCTCGAGGCGCGCCTGAAGGAAGCCGGGGACTGCCGCTTCCGGCTGATCGCCACCGACGGTGTGTTCTCGATGGATGGCATCATCGCCAATCTCAGGGGTGTCTGCGACCTCGCCGACAAATACGACGCCATGGTGATGGTTGACGACAGCCATGCGGTCGGCTTCGTCGGCCAGAACGGCCGCGGCTCGGCCGAGCATTGTGGCGTCGAGGGCAGGGTCGACATCATCACCGGGACGCTCGGCAAAGCGCTTGGCGGTGCATCCGGCGGCTACACCTCTGGCAAGAGGCAGGTGGTCGATTGGCTGCGCCAGCGCTCGCGGCCCTATCTTTTTTCCAACACGCTGATGCCGGCGATCGCCGGCGCTTCGATCAAGGCGTTCGACCTGATCCGCAATGGCGATGGCTTGCGCGAGCACCTCTATGCCAATGCGGCGCGGTTCCGGTCGCGGATGGGCAAGCTCGGTTTCACGCTGGCCGGCGCCGACCATCCGATCATTCCAGTGATGCTGGGCGATGCGACGCTGGCGCAGGAGATGGCGGCGCGCATGCTGAAGCGCGGCATCTATGTCATCGGTTTTTCCTTCCCGGTGGTGCCGAAGGGTCAGGCGCGCATCCGCACGCAGATGTCGGCGGCGCATTCCGCCGCGGACATCGACCGCGCGGTTGAGGCATTCGAAGCGGTCGGCAAGGAATTGGGCGTGATTTCCTGAAAGGCCGCAATCGAAAAGCGATTCCGGATCAAGAGATTCAAGGGACAAAAGCATGTCGAACATGATGAAGGCGCTGGTGAAGGCCAAGGCCGAGCCGGGCATCTGGATGGAAGAGGTGCCGGTGCCGGAGATCGGCCCCAACGACGTGCTGATCAAGATCCGCAAAACGGCGATCTGCGGCACCGACGTCCACATCTACAATTGGGACCAGTGGGCGCAGAAGACGGTGCCGGTGCCGATGGTCACCGGTCATGAATTCGTCGGCACGGTTGCCGATTTCGGCGCTGCGGTCACGGAATACAAGATCGGCCAGCGCGTGTCGGGCGAAGGTCATATCGTCTGCGGCCATTGCCGCAACTGCCGCGCCGGGCGAGGGCATCTCTGCCGCAACACGCTCGGTGTCGGCGTCAACCGTCCCGGCGCCTTCGGCGAGTATCTTGCAATCCCGCAGCACAATGTCGTGCCGATCCCCGACGATGTGCCGGACGAGATCGCGGCGATCTTCGATCCCCTAGGCAATGCCGTCCACACCGCACTGTCCTTCGATCTGGTCGGGGAGGATGTGCTGGTCACCGGCGCCGGGCCGATCGGCATCATGGGCGCGCTCGTCGCGCAATGCGTCGGCGCGCGAAAGGTGGTCATCACCGACATCAACCCGGTGCGGCTGGCGCTGGCCAAAAAGCTCGGCGTCCAGCATGTCGTCGACGCCTCGCAGGAAAAGCTGCGCGACGTCATGCCTGCGCTCGGCATGACCGAGGGTTTTGATGTCGGCCTCGAAATGTCGGGCGCCGCACCCGCCTTCCGCGACATGATCGACACCATGAACAATGGCGGCAAGATCGCTATCCTGGGGATTGCGCCCACCGGTTTCGAAATCGACTGGAACAAGGTCATCTTCAAGATGCTGCATCTGAAAGGCATCTACGGCCGCGAGATGTTCGAGACCTGGTACAAGATGATCGCGTTGGTGCAAGGTCCGCTGGATGTCTCCGGCTTGATCACGCACCGCATCGGCATCGACGATTTTCAGGCCGGCTTCGATGCCATGCGCAGCGGCAGCTCGGGCAAGGTGGTGATGGATTGGTAGCGCCTGACAGGAGGTGTTGCGATCCTTCGCGCCTCCCCTCTGTCCCGCCGACATATCAACAATTCTCCTGGTATCTAGTCTTTCCCCAATGCCGTTTCTAGCGCTGCCAGTCCTTCTATGATCGCCCCACGCTCTTTGGCGCTCAATTTCGACAACAACTGCCGCTCGAACGCCTTCGCCAGCGGCACCATCTCGCGATAGGCGGCGAGGCCTGCCCTGGTCAGCGTCAGATGTTCGAGGCGGCGGTCTTTCTCATCTGGCGTGCGCGTTAGCCAACGCCGCCGTTCAAGCTCAGCCACCGCGCGCGAAACCTTGGTCTTGTGCATGGCCGACTGCTCACCGAGTGCGGACGCCGTCATTGTGCCGTGCTGCCCAAGCCCGGAAAGGGTGCGCCATTCCGGCCGTGTAAGGCCATGGCTGTCCTTGTATATTCGCGAAAATTCGCGGCTGACGGCGTCGGCAAGCCGGTAGAGCCGATAGGGCAGGAAATTTTCCAGATTGAGAATTTCAGGCGCGTCGGACACTTCGCTCTTGATCGCCATTTTTCAAAGCCGCCATTGATGGTTACATTTTCGATGGTTACAAACGAAACCAGTTTGGTCAATTGAAATCCATTCCGGGAGGAAGCGATGGCCTTTTCCTACATGGCGGGCTTCGGCAACGACTTTGAAACCGAGACCTTGCCTGGCTCGCTGCCGCAGGGGCGGAATTCGCCGCAGCGGCCGGCCTACGGCCTCTATGCCGAGCAGCTTTCGGGCTCGCCCTTCACCGCCCCGCGCGGCACCAACGAGCGTTCCTGGCTCTATCGCATTCGGCCGAGCGTCAAGCACACCGGCCGCTTCAAACCGGCGAGCTATCCCTTGTGGAAGACCGCGCCCAATGTCGGCGATCACGAACTGGCGCTCGGCCAATATCGTTGGAACCCGGTGCCGATGCCGAAGGAGCCGACCGATTTCATCGCCGGCATGCGCAGTATCACCACTGCCGGCGATGTGCTGGGGCAGACCGGCATGGCAGCGCATGTCTACGTCGCCAACCGCTCGATGGTGGACGATCATTTCTTCAACGCCGACGGCGAGTTGCTGATCGTGCCGCAGGTCGGTGCCTTGCGCTTCGTCACCGAGATGGGCGTGATCGAATTGAGGCCCGGCGAGATCGCCGTGCTGCCACGCGGTCTGGTCTTCAAGGTCGAGCTGGTCGACGCCGAAGTGCGCGGCTATGTCTGCGAGAATTACGGCGCCAAGCTTACGCTGCCTGACCGAGGCCCGATTGGCGCCAATTGCCTGGCCAATCCGCGCGATTTCAAGACGCCTTGCGCCTGGTTCGAGGAGAAGGAAGCGCCGTGTCGGCTGGTGGTCAAATGGTGCGGCAATTTCCATGTCACCGAGATCGGTCATTCGCCGCTGGATGTCGTCGCCTGGCACGGCAACTACGCGCCCTACAAATATGATCTGGCAACCTTTTCGCCGGTGGGCGCGCTGCTGTTCGATCATCCCGACCCGTCGATCTTCACCGTGCTGACCGCGCCGAGCGGCGAGGAGGGCACCGCCAACATCGACTTCGTCATCTTCCCGCCGCGCTGGCTGGTGGCCGAAGATACGTTCCGGCCGCCCTGGTATCACCGCAACATCATGAGTGAGTTCATGGGGCTGATCCACGGCCAGTACGACGCCAAGGAAGAGGGCTTTGTGCCCGGCGGCATCAGCCTGCACAATCTGATGCTGGCCCATGGACCGGATGCGCCTGGCTTCGAAAAGGCCTCGCGCGCGAATCTGAAACCGGTCAAGCTCGACAACACCATGGCCTTCATGTTCGAGACGCGATTTCCGCAGATGTTGACCCGCTACGGCGCCGAACTCGAAACCCGGCAGGACAATTACATCGACTGCTGGGCGGACCTGAAGAAGCGTTTCAACGGCACGCCAGAGGGCGACTGGTCTTGAGCACCGAGCCAATGCCGGACCAACTGGTGATTTTGGGCTCGAAGGGTGGCCCGGCGCTGCGGCCGGGTGGTCCATGGCCGAGTTCGTCGCTGCTGCAGATCGGCGGCCGCACGGTCGTTGTAGACTGCGGACTTGGCGTGACGCGCGGCCTGGTCGACGCCGGCATCAGCCTGAAGTGGCTTGACCTGATCTTCATCACGCATCTGCATTCCGACCACCTGCTGGAACTAGGGCCGTTGCTCCACACCGCCTGGACGGCGGGTCTGGCCACGCCCGTCGGCTTGTTCGGCCCGCCCGGCACAGGCCACTACTGGCGGCGCTTTTGTCAGGCGATGGAGTTCGACATCGAGATCCGCATCGTCGACGAGGGTCGGCCGGATATTCGCGATCTGGTTTCGATCGTCGAATTCGGCGAGGGCCACGTGGTCGAGCGAGGCGGTCTCGAGGTTTCGGCGCTGCGCGTCGACCATCCGCCGGTGACCGACTGTTTTGCCCTGCGCTTCGAACACGCTGGGAGAAGCGTGGTCTTCTCCGCCGATACGGCCTTTTATCCGCCGCTCGCCGATTTTGCCCGGGGCGCCGATATCCTGGTCCACGAGGCCATGCTGGAACAAGGCATCGAGCGGCTGGTGGCCAGGACCGGCAATGGCGCGCGGCTGAAAGACCATCTGCTCGCCAGCCACAGCTTTGCCGAAGAGGCCGGGCGCATCGCCAGCGATGCCGGCGTAACGAGGCTGGTGCTCAATCACCTCATTCCGGCCGACGATCCCGAGATCGGCGAAGCCGAATGGATCGCCGCTGTCAGGAAAACATGGGCCGGCGACTTGACGATCGCCCGGGACGGCCTTGTTGTGGAGTTAAGCAGCGCCAAAGCTGCACAAGGAGAGGAAACCGCATGAAGCTTGCCACATTGAAGGACGGAACGCGCGACGGAAAACTCGTCGTCGTCTCGCGCGACCTGACACGCTTCATCGACGCCTCGTTCCTGGTGCGCACGCTGCAGGCGGCGCTCGACGACTGGCGGCGCATCGCACCGCACCTCACGACAATAGCGGAATCGCTGGAGAACAACGCGGTGCCGGCGGAGCGCTTCCACGAGCATGACGCCCACTCGCCGCTGCCGCGCGCCTATCAATGGGCCGACGGCTCGGCCTATGTGAACCACGTCGAGCTGGTGCGCAAAGCCCGCGGCGCCGAGATGCCGGCGAGCTTCTGGACCGACCCGCTGATCTACCAGGGCGGCTCGGACTCCTTCACTCCGCCACGCGATCCGATCCGGATAGTCGACGAAGCCTTCGGCATCGACATGGAAGGCGAAGTCGCGATCATCGTCGACGATGTGCCGATGGGTGCAAGCCTCGATGAAGCGCGCGCCGCGATCCGGCTGATCATGCTGGTCAACGACGTCACGCTGCGCGCGCTCACCGGACCGGAGTTGGCAAAGGGTTTCGGCTTCTTCCAGTCAAAGCCGTCCTCGGCGTTTTCGCCTGTCGCGGTGACGCCGGACGAACTGGGCGACGCATGGGACGGCGGCAAGGTCAGCCTGCCGCTGCTCGCCGATCTCAACGGCGAGCCGTTCGGCCGGGCCAATGCCGGTATAGACATGACCTTCGACTTTCCGGCGCTGATCGTTCACGCGGCAAGGACACGGCCATTGGCCGCCGGCACGATCGTCGGCTCGGGGACTGTCTCCAACAAGCTCGACGGCGGGCCGGGCAAACCTGTCTCGGCTGGCGGCGCCGGCTATTCCTGCATCGCCGAACTGCGCATGATCGAGACCATTGTGTCAGGCGAGCCCAGAACGCCGTTCCTGCGCTTCGGCGACACGGTGCGCATCGAGATGAAGGACAGGACGGGTCATTCGATCTTCGGCGCCATCGAGCAGAAGGTCGAGAAATACGAGAGGTGAGGGAATGACGGGGGATGCATTCTATCTGCTGGCGGGCATCTGGGCGCTCGCCATTCTGGCCGTTTTCATCCTCGCCATCCGGCTGAGCTATCGCATCGAGGTGCGTTCGCCCGCTCTCACCAATCTCGGCGGCTTTCCGCGCAAGGCGATGATGTTCCACACCATCACCAACATGAACGTCGCGCGGGACGAGGAAACACAAGCCGTGCGGCGACGGATGTACCGGTTGCTGCTGATTGTGCTCGCTGGATTCGTGGTCATGGGTGGGCTTGTATCTGATCCGTTCCTCAGGGTGAGGGCATGAACCTGCTTGATCATCTGCGCCGCATGGCCGCCAACAATCTTTGGTCGAGCGACCGGCTCTACCGGGCGGTGTTATCCCTTCAGCCCGGCGAGTTCGAGGCCGTGCGCACCAGCTTCTTTCCGTCGATCAAGGCGACGCTCAACCACATACTGGCGGTCGATCTTCTCTATCTCGATTTTCTCGAAGAGGGCGGTCTCGGCGCGGCCGCCCATGACGATTTCGTGCCTTTCGACGAGCCGCGGGCGCTGTTTGCCGCGCAGACCGTGGCCGATCGGCGACTGATCGCTTTTTGCGACGGGCTGTCGGAGGCTGATCTCGACCGCCGCGTCATCACCGACCGGCGCCGCGACGGCATGATTCCTGAGCGCATCGGCGATATCCTCGCCCATGTCTTCCTGCACGACATCCATCATCGCGGTCAGGTGCATGCAATGCTGTCGGGCACGTCAGTCAAGCCGCCGCAGCTCGACGAGTTCTTGCTCGATTATGACGCGAAGCTCAGGAAAGCGGAAATCGAGCGGCTGCGTTTGTAAGCCAGGTCACCAATCATGCCAGAGCGACATCGTAACGGGCGAAATGTCGGTCGGATGTAAGGATGGTCAGGTTCTCCAGTTGCGCTTGCGCAATCAGCAGCCTGTCGAACGGATCGCCATGGTGGTGAGGGAGGCCGCTGACGGCATCCGCATGCTGGAGGGTTACGGCGAGCGGCTGAAATTGCATCCTTGGAAGCAGCGTCGGCAGATCGTCCGGCGCAGCGAGTTTTCCGATCGAACGTTTAATGGCAATTTCCCAAATGCTTGCCGCGCTCGCGAACACCACCGCCTCCGAAGCCAGGATAGCGCGGTGCTGCTCGCTGAGACGCAGATCGTCCGAAATCGACCAAAGGATGATATGGGTGTCGGCGAGAAACGGGCCGACAGTCATTTCACGTACTCGTCCCACTCGGGACCGAGTTCGTCAAAGTCGTCCGCAATCCAGATCTTGCCTTTCAAGGCGCCGATACGCGGCAGGGGTTCGGCTACTGCCGGCGGTACGATACGCGCGGCCACCTTGCCGTGGCGTGTGAGCACGATCTCCTCACCGGCTTCCGCGCGGCTGACGAGTTCCGACAATTTGGCCTTGGCTTCGGCGATGGAAACATTCATTGGGCTCGATCCTTTATGACCATAATTTAGGTCATAATTGACCGAGCCGCAAGATCTGCATCAGGTGGCCTTACTCCGCCGCCTGAACCTTGATCACCCCGCGCTTGATCTGGTCCTGCTCGATCGATTCGAACAGCGCGCGGAAATTACCCTCGCCAAAGCCTTCGTCGCCCTTGCGCTGGATGAACTCGAAGAAGATCGGTCCGATCACGGTTTTCGAAAAGATCTGCAGCAGGATCTTGGTCGTGCCGCCGTCCACGACACCTTCGCCGTCGATCAGGATGCCGTGCTTCTTCATCCGCTCGATCGGCTCATCATGGCCGTTCACCCTGGCATAGGACATGTCGTAATAGGTATCCGGCGGGCCGGGCATGAATTTCAGCCCGTTTTCGGCCAGCCTGTCGGTGGCGGCGTAGATCTCGTCGGTGCCGACGGCGATGTGCTGGATGCCCTCGCCATTATACTTTTTCAGGTATTCGGCGATCTGGCTGGTCTCGTCCTTGGACTCGTTCAGCGGAATACGGATCTTGCCGCAGGGCGAGGTGATGGCGCGGCTGACAAGGCCGGTGATCTTGCCGTCGATGTCGAAGAAATGGATCTGCTTGAAGCCGAACAGATTGCGGTAGAAATCCCACCATTTGTCCATCTGGCCGCGATAGACATTGTGGGTCAGGTGATCGAGGTAGTAGAAGCCGACGCCTTCCGGCCGCGGGTCACGCTCGCCCAGCCATTCGAACTCGGCATCATAGGCCGAACCTTTCTTGCCGTAGGTCTCGATGAAATAGAGCAGCGAGCCGCCGATGCCGACGATTGCCGGCATGTCGAGCGCCTTGTCGGCGCCTTCGTAAGGCGTGGCACCCTTGGCAACGGCATGGTCGAAGGCATGCTTGGCATCGACCACGCGCCAGGCCATCGAGGCGGCGCAGGGGCCGTGCTTGTCGGCGAATTTCACCGCATGCGAGCCGGGCTCGGCATTGACGACATAGTTGATGTCGCCCTGGCGCCAGACTGTGATGTCCTTGTTGCGGTGCTTGGCCACCGCGATATACCCCATCCGGGTGAACAGTTCGGCGAGCTTCCGCGGCTCCGGATGCGCGAATTCGACGAACTCGAACCCATCCGTGCCGGCGGGGTTGTCCTTGCTGATCTTGGCGGGTGGGGCGTCGTGCGGGAAGGGGCCCATGATATTCCTCCAAATCTGGCTTGGCCTGAAAAGGCCATCTGGCGCCATCATAACGCGGAGCCGGTGCACGGTGCTTGCATTCAAACGCTTGAAATGGTCATCTCATGCGCGAAGTATGCATGATGTGGGGCAAAACCATGGATGAGGCGCGCATTGACCAGTTTGACCGCAAGATAATGGCGCTGTTGCAGGGCGATGCGCGGCTGACCAACAATGATCTTTCGGAACGCGTGAACCTGTCGGCGTCGCAATGCTCGCGCCGCCGCCAGCGGCTGGAGGAGGACGGCTTTATCAAGGGGTATCGGGCGGTGCTCGACCGCGACAAGCTCGGTTTTTCCTTGGTCAACGTCATATCGGTGACATTGGCCACTCACAATCGCGACAATGCGCGGCGCTTCGGAGAACTGGTGGCGCGGCTGCCCGAGGTGCAGGAAGCGCACGCGCTGACCGGCGAGATGGACTACATCTTGAAAGTGGTGACGCCCGATTTGAAGTCGCTGTCGGAATTCGTCAACGGCGTGCTCCTGCCGCACGAATCCGTGCAGCATGTGAAGACGGCGATCGTGCTGGAGACACTGAAGGAAACCGGCGCGCTGCCGATTTGACCCTTGAGCCGATCTAGCCCTTCGACTGCTGGATCAGCCCGTAGAGATTGGTGCAGCGCGCGCCTGAACGGCAATAGGCGAAGACCGGGCCGTCGAGCTCATCCAGTGCCTCGGCCTGATCCTCGACATTCTCGGCCGTGATCTGGCCGCTGATGACGGGGATATAGCGGAAGGCGAGACCGGCGGCTTCGACGGCCATCTTGAGCGTGTCGGCCGAAGGCTGGCTGGGCTGCTCGTCGTCGGGTCGGTTGCAGATGACGCTCTTGAAGCCGGCGGCCTTGATGGCGGCGACGTCTTCGGGCTGGATCTGGCCCGAGACCGAATAGTCCTCGCTGATCTCACGATATTCCATGACGATGTCCTCGCAATCTGATTTGTCGGGAGTCTTGCCATTCCCTGACGTGGCCGGCAACTCGAATCCTATGCCGCGGCCGGCTGAGCGAGCCTTGCCCTGGCGAAACGCGCCACAACGATACCGGCAATCACTGCCGCGACAAAGATTGGTGTCGCTGAATAGCCAAGACCAAGGGCAGGGATGGCACCGCCGGGACAGAAGCCGGCAATGCCCCAGCCGATGCCGAAGACCGCGGCGCCGCCAATCAGCTCCGCGTCGATGGCACGCTTCGTCGGCAGCGCGAAGGCGATTTCGAATACCGGCGCCTTGCGGCGGCCGAACACCAGCCGGTAACCGGCGAAGGCGACCACCAGACCGCCGCCCATGACGAAGATCAGGCTTGGATCCCATGTGCCGGTAATGTCGAAGAAATTCAGTACCTTTGCTGGATTGATCATTCCGGAAACGGCGATGCCGAGGCCGAAAACCCCGCCGATCAGGAATGCCGAGACGAGCTTGTTCATGGGTTCAGCCTCAGACCACGTGGCGGACTATGAAGACGGTGGCGAAGGCGGTGATCATGAAGGTCGCGACGGCAGCGAACGAGCGTGGCGACAGGCGCGCAATGCCGCAAATGCCGTGACCGCTCGGGCAGCCGGCGCCGAAATGCACGCCGATGCCGACGAGCAAGCCGCCGACGACAAGTGCGAGCGTCGGCACAGGCACGCTGAAGGCGATGTGTCCGCCGACAGCTTGGTAGGCAAGCGGCGCCGCCACGGCGCCGACGAGAAAGGCGGCCCGCCACCGCCATTCGGAGGAAAGTGGCGGGATGATACCGGTGAGGATGCCGGTCATCCCGGCAATCCGGCCATGAAAAGCCATCAGCAGCGCCGCCGACAGGCCGATGAGAGCGCCGCCAAGCAGCGACTGGAACGGGGTGAAGTCTGTCATGGAGCGCCAGCTTTCGAACTGAGGTATATCTGCGTGAGACGATTATAACGCAGATATACCTTTCCGGCGGAAAATCCCGCTGGGCTATCTCGTCCGGCCGGACCGAAGGTGTCGGTCAATCAGCTGCCGAGGATCGCTCCTTTTATTTGGCGGATGTTGTTGTGCATCATGTCGATATAGGTCGAGGCCGGGCCGTCGGGCTGCGACAGCGCATCCGAATAGAGCGTGCCGCCGACCTTGATGCCGGTCTCGCTGGCGATCTGCTCGATCAGGCGCGGGTTGGTGATGTTCTCGACGAAGATCGCGGTCGCCTTGTCCTGCTTCACCTGGGTGACCAGCTTGGCGACATCGGCGGCGGACGGTTCGGAGTCGGTCGAGATGCCTTGCGGAGCCAGGAAGGTCAGGCCGTATGCGTGTTCGAAATAGCCGAAGGCGTCATGCGAGGTGATGACCACGCGCTTCGCTTCCGGGATCGAGGCGATCGCCGCTTTCACTTCACCTTCGACCGCATCGAGCTTCTTGGTGTAGGCGGCGGCATTGGTCTGGTAGCTGACGCAGCCGTCGGAGTCGGCCGCGCAGAAGGCCTCGGCGATGTTGTTCACATAGATCTTGGCATTGGCGATCGACTGGAAGGCGTGCGGATCGGTGACCGTTTTGCCGCCGCCGGTGCCGGCACCTTCGGCCGCGTCGGCATCGGCGAATTCAGGCTTGAAATCGATCGGCGTCACGCCCTTGGTCAAGGTGACGATCGAGGCCTTGGTGGCGCTGGCATCGACAAGCCGCTGCAAAAAACCTTCGAAATGCAGGCCGTTGACCAGCACGATATCGGCCTTGGCCATGGCCACCGCGTCGGCCGGGCTCGGCTCGTAGACATGGGCGTCGCCATCCGGCCCGACAATGGTGGTAACATCGATGCGGTCGCCGCCGACATTTCTGGCGAAATCGGCGATGATGGTGAAGCTGGCGACCACCTTCAGCGGTGCCGCGAAGGCCGACGATGCGCCAAAGGCGGTTAATGTTATAACGCTCATCGCCAGGGCGGCGCGGATCGATTTCAGCATGGGCGGGTCTCCTTTTAGGGGCGGGGGATCAGGCCGTTCTGTGACGGTGATGGATGATGCGGGCGCGCAGGATGCCGCGCGTGCCAAACAGGATCGAGGCGAAATAAACGACGCCAGCCGACAGGATGATAGCCGGGCCGGACGGCAGCGACGCGTGATAGGACAAAAGCAGCCCGGCGATGCAGGAGACAAAGCCGATCAGCACCGCCAGCACGCACATCGGCTCGACGCGCGCCGTCCAGAAGCGGGCGGCGGCGGCCGGCAGCATCATCAGCCCCACCGACAGAAGCGTACCGAGCGCCTGGAAGCCACCGACGAGGTTGAGCACGACGAGCCCAAGGAAGATGAAATGCACCGGACTGCCGAGCCGGCTGACCGAACGCAGGAACAGCGGGTCGAGGCATTCGGCGACCAATGCCCGCCAGAAGATGGCGAGGCTGGCCAGTGTCACCGCGACGATGCCGCCGATCAGTGTCAGTGCTTCATCGTTGAGCGCCAGCACGGTGCCGAACAGCACATGCATGAGATCGACGCTGGAGCCGCGGATCGACACCATCAGCACGCCGATGGCCAGCGAAATCAGATAGAACGCCGCCATCGAGGCGTCTTCGCGCTGGATGGTGAAGCGCGATACGGCGCCTGCGCCGAGCGCGACGATGATGCCGGCGATCAGGCCGCCGATGGTCATCGGCAGGATCTCCAGTCCATAGAGCAGGAAGCCGGCGGCGGCACCCGGCAGGATGGCATGCGCCATGGCGTCGCCCGACAGGCTCATGCGCCGCAGCATCAGGAAGACGCCGACCGGGCAGGCACCGAGCGACAGCATCAGCGAACCGATCAGGGCCCGCTGCATGAAGCCGAAATCGGCGAAGGGCGCGATGAAAAGACCGTAAAGCGTGTCCATCAGGCGGCCCTCGGTCCGATGCCATGGTGATGATCATGGCCATGATGGTCGTGATCGTGCCCATGAGCGTGCTCGTCTGGCTCGCACCAGGGCGCATTCTCTTCCCAGGCTTCGTGGAAGCGGCGGGCGCGCAGCAGGTTTTCGGGCTTCAGCGTTTCCCTTGTCTCGCCCCAGGCAATCGGCTGGCGGGCGAGAAGCAGCGTTTCGGGGAAATTCTGCCGCACCAGATCGAGGTCGTGGACGACCACCATGATGGTCCGTTCCTCGCCATGCCAGTGCTTGATCAGGGCAATGAGGTCGCCAACCGTCTTGGCGTCGACGGCGTTGAACGGTTCGTCGAGCAGGATGAGGTCGGCGTCCTGCAGCAGGACACGCGCAAACAGCGTGCGCTGCAACTGGCCTCCCGAAAGCGTGTCGATCGGACGCTTCTCGAAGCCGCCGAGGCCGACCGCCATTAGCGCCTTGCTGACGTCGTCGCGATCTTGCCTGGTGTAGCGGCCAAGCAAGCCGCGCCGTGGCCACAGGCCAAGCGAGACCAGATCCACCACCCGTGCCGGAAAGGAGCGGTCGAGTTCCGATTGTTGCGGCAGGTAGGCGGCGCGAACGCCAGGCGCGCGGATGACCTCGCCGGCCATCGGCTTCAAGACGCCGACAATGCCTTTCATCAGCGTCGATTTGCCGGAGCCGTTGGCGCCGACGACAGCCGTCAGCGAGCCCTTGCGGATGGTGCCGTCAAGATGATGGATCGCCGGATGGCTACCGTAGCCAAGCGTCAGGTCGCGGAATGTCAGGCAGGTGTTTGTCATTCTGCGATCCGTGAGGCGGCGAAATCCGGCTGCTGTTAGCGGCCGATTGGATATGTGATGTTATTACATTAGTCAACAAGCCAGTCCGGCGGAATTGCGGCTGCCGGGTCAACTTGCCGTGTAAGGACGTCACGCGCCGTTGGCCCAAGGGGATTTGACCGGGCGACCTTGCCCGAAGTCGGCTGCAACTTTAAAGAGACGCAACCGACACAGGAAGGAACCATTCAATGAGCATTCGTCGCATCGATGTTGGCCCGCGCATGAGCCAGATCGTCATCCACGGCAACACCGTCTATCTGGCCGGTCAGGTCGGTCAGCCGACCGGCAACGTCGCTTCGCAGACCAGGGACATCCTGGCGGCCGTCGACGAACTGCTGGCCAAGGCCGGCTCGGACAAGACCAAGATCCTGCAGGCGATCATCTGGCTGGCCGATATGAACACCTTCGCCGAGATGAACGCGGAGTGGGACAAGTGGGTGCCGCAAGGCAACACGCCGGCCCGCGCCACCGGCGAAGCAAAGCTCGCCGGACCGGAATATCTGGTCGAGATTATTATCACTGCCGCGATCTGAGGCGACGGTGAAGCTGCTGATCTCGCCCACGAGGGGGAGATCGGCCTCACCCCTGCGACGGCTTGAACCGCGCCACCAGCGTGTGGCTCTCCGCCGCATAGGTGAAGCGCACATGAGTGACCGGATGTTCGGCGCTCCATGTCCGCCGTTCGACCACCAGGCACGGCCCGCCGGCTGCGATATCGAGCGCGGCCGCGATATGCCTGTCGGCGGCGACAGCGCGAATCCGGTGCTCGGCTTCGCTCCACGGCACACGGCCGATCAGCCATGGCCCTGGCGCGATGGCGAGAAATTCCTCGTCGGCTGCTTCAGGCACGGCGGCAAGGTTGATCACCCGCTGTTCATGCGCGAATGGCCGCTCGCCGGCGAAATGCCGACACTCCATCGCCAGCACCGGCCCGGCCGCGCTCAGCTCCAGCAGTGCGCGATCCTCGGCGCTGCTCAGCCTCTTGTGTCGCGCCACGCGCTCGTAGCGATAGGCTAGGCCGAGCGCTTCGACCTCGATCCGGATGTCGTGGATTTCCAGCACCGCCGCCTGCGACTGCGGCCGGCGGACGAAACTGCCCGAACGACGCCGGCGCTCGATCAGTCCGGCCTTGGCAAGCTGCGACAGCGCCTTGTTCACCGTCATGCGCGAGCAATTGTATTGCGTGCTCAGTTCGTGTTCGAACGGAATGCGGTGACCAGGCGCCCAGGCGCCGGACATGATGCGTTCGCTGATGTCGGACAGGATGCGCTGGTGCAGCGAGCCGCCGCCTTCCGTCCCTATTGTCCCGGTCATGCTCATGCCGTAAGCGCCGTCATCACGCTGCGAAACCGCTCAGCGATGGCCTCGCGTCTGGCATGCCGGCCGCCGCTGACCTGTTTTTGGCCATGCACCCAAACGCAATCGACCTTGCTGCCGTCGGCGAAGATCCAGGCGTCGAGGATCACGTCACCGGACTTGCCGGCCAGCGAAGGACTGCCGGCGTCGAGCGAGACGAGATCGGCGGATGCGCCGGCGGCGATCGCTGAGGCGCCGGCACCAAGCGCGACGCTGCCGCCGTCAAGCGCGGCGTCGAACAGCGCGCGGCCGGTCGAGCCGCCGGCGACCGCGAGCACGTTGCGGGCGCGGTGGGCGAGGCGCTGCGAATATTCGAGCTGGCGCAATTCGTCGGGCAGCCCGATCAGAACGTTGGAATCGGAGCCGACCCCGAAGCGGCCGCCATGCTCTACGAACAGCGGCGCGGCAAAAGTGCCGTCGCCGAGATTGGCCTCGGTGATCGGGCAAAGACCGGCAATCGCGCCGCTCTTGGCCATGCCGATCGTTTCCGCATCGGTCATATGCGTGGCGTGGATCAGGCACCAGCGTTGGTCGACCTCGGCATGGCCAAGCAGAAATTCGACCGGCCGCGCGCCCGACCAGGCAAGGCAGTCCTCGACCTCTTTCATTTGCTCGGCGACGTGGATGTGGATCGGTCCGTCCGGCGCAATGGCAGCCACCTCGGCTAATTCCTGTGGTGTCGCAGCACGCAAACTGTGCGGGGCTACGCCGATAACCGCTTGATTCAAAGTGCGAAGGGATTCCCGGCTTTTCTCAACAAGCCGGGAGAACCGATTCACATCGTTGACGAATCGCCGCTGGCCTTCGTTCGGAGCGGCGCCGCCGAAAGACGAGTGCGCATAAAACACCGGCAGCAGTGTCAGGCCGATACCCGTTTCGCCGGCCGCCGCCGCAATGCGTTCGGCCATCTCGGCGAGGTTGGAATAGGGTTTTCCGTCGCTGTCGTGATGCAGATAGTGAAATTCGCCGACGCGCGAAAAACCGGCCTCCAACATCTCGACATAGAGTTGTGCCGCAACCGCCTCGACTTGGTCAGGCGTCATAGACAGGGCGAAGCGGTACATCACCTCGCGCCAGCTCCAGAAACTGTCGGCGGAGGGACCGCGAAGCTCGGCGAGGCCGGCCATGCCGCGTTGGAAGGCGTGGCTGTGCAGGTTGGGCATGCCGGGCAGCAGGATCGCGTGACGTTCGTCGCCGGCCAGCGCTGTGGCTCCAGGTTCGACGGCCGTGATGCGTCCATTGGCGCAGGTGAGCCGCACATTGTCGTGCCAGCCATTGGGAAGGAGTGCCTGTTCCGCGAAGATATCAGTCACTTTTCTCTCCGGTTCTCTGTCTCTCGTGCGATGATGGCTTGCAGTGCGTTTCAATATGTATATACATAATCGCCACCGATTGAAACGGAAAAGATGATGGTTGCAGAGAGCAAAAGCCGGGCAGGGGCGGTTCGCATCTGGCGCAATGCACGCTTGGCGACGTTGGCCGAAAACGCGGCCGGACTAGGCATCGTCGAACATGGCGCGATCGCTGCGCGTGACGGCCGCATAGTCTATGCCGGTCCCGAATCGGAGATCCCCGCGGCATTTGCCAAGGGTGCCGAGACGATCGATTGCGAGAGCCGCTGGATCACGCCTGGCCTGATCGACTGCCATACCCATCTGGTCCATGCCGGCAACCGCGCCAACGAATTCGAGATGCGGCTGGCCGGCGCCACCTATGAAGAGGTCGCCAGGGCCGGCGGCGGCATTGTCTCCTCGGTCAAATCCTTGCGGGGCGCCAGCGAGAGCGAACTGGTCGCGCAATCGCTGCCCCGCCTCGATGCGCTGATCGCCGAGGGTGTGACCACCGTTGAGATCAAGTCGGGCTATGGGCTTGATCTGGAAAATGAGAAAAAATCGCTGCGTGCCGCACGCCGGCTGGGCGGTGAGCGGCCGGTGACGATCCGCACAACCTTCCTCGGCGCCCATGCCCTGCCGCCGGAAGCCAAGGGTGACAAGGACGCCTTCATCGATCTGGTCGCCAAGGAAATTCTCCCGGCGGTTGCCGCCGAGGGGCTGGCCGATGCGGTCGACGGCTTTTGCGAGGGCATCGCCTTTTCGCCGGACCAGATGGCGCGCGTCTTCGATGCCGCCAAGGCGGCCGGCCTGCCGGTCAAGCTTCATGCCGACCAACTGTCCAACCTGCATGGCGCCGAACTCGCCGCCCGCTATGGCGCACTGTCGGCCGATCATCTCGAATACACCGATGAAGCGGGTGCGGCGGCGATGGCCAAGGCGGGAACCGTGGCGACGATCCTGCCCGGCGCTTACTATTTTATTCGTGAAACCAAGAAGCCGCCGATCGGCCTGTTCCGCCAGAACGGCGTCAAGATGGCTGTCGCCACCGACAACAATCCCGGCACCTCGCCGCTGACCTCGCTGCTTCTGACCATGAATATGGCGGCGACCTTGTTCGGCCTGACAGTCGACGAATGCCTTGCCGGCGTCACCCGCGAGGCCGCCCGCGCGCTTGGTTTGCTGGGTCAAACCGGCACGCTGGAGGTCGGTAAATCCGCCGACCTGGCGATCTGGAACATCGAGCGCCCCGCTGAACTCGTCTATCGCATGGGCTTCAACCCGCTGCATGCCCGCATCTGGAGAGGACAATGACCGAACTGACCCTGAAGCCCGGCAATGCGACGCTGGCCGACTGGCGCGCGATCTATCGCGGCGCCGTGCCCAAGCTTGACGATGCCTGCCGGCCGAAAATCAAGGCGAGCGCCGAAGCCGTCGCCAGGATCGTTGCCAAGGGCGAGCCGGTCTACGGCATCAACACCGGCTTCGGCAAACTGGCCAGCGTTCGTATCCCCGCCGAAGACCTTGAGACCTTGCAGCGCAACATCGTGCTGTCGCACGCCGCCGGCGTCGGCGAGCCGATGCCATCAGCCATTTGCCGGCTGATGATGGCGCTGAAGCTGGCCAGTCTGGCGCAGGGCGCCTCCGGCGTGCGGCCGCAGACCATCGAGTTGCTGGAAGCGATGCTGGCCAACGACGTCATCCCGGTGGTGCCGGCGCAAGGCTCGGTCGGCGCTTCCGGCGACCTAGCCCCGCTGTCGCACATGACGGCGGTGATGATCGGCGTCGGCGAATGCTTCACCCCGCATGGCCGTTTCCCGGCCAAGGTCGCCTTTGTCTCGCATGGGCTGGAGCCGGTGACATTGGGCGCCAAGGAAGGTCTGGCGCTGCTCAACGGCACGCAATTCTCGACGGCCTATGCGCTCGCTGCTCTGTTCGAGGCCGAAGTGCTCTACCAGTCGGCGCTGGTCGCTGGCGCACTGTCGACCGATGCCGCAAAAGGCTCGGACGCCCCCTTCGACCCGCGCATCCATGCGTTGAGAAAACATCGCGGCCAGATCGAGACGGCGGACGCGCTGCGCAATCTGATGGCCGGGAGCGCCATCCGTGAATCGCACCGGGTTGGCGACGAGCGCGTGCAGGATCCGTATTGCTTGCGCTGCCAGCCGCAGGTCATGGGCGCGGCACTCACCGTCCTGCGCCAGGCCGCCGACACGCTGGGCACCGAGGCCAATGGCGTCACCGACAATCCGCTGATCTTCGCCGAGGATGACACGGCCCTTTCGGGCGGCAATTTCCACGCCGAGCCGGTGGCCTTCGCCGCCGACATGATCGCGCTCGCGGTCTGCGAGATCGGTTCATTGTCGGAACGCCGCATCGCCATGCTGGTCGACCCGGCATTGTCGGGCATGCCAGCCTTCCTGACGCCGAAGCCCGGCCTGAACTCCGGCTTCATGATCCCGCAGGTGACGGCGGCGGCTCTCGTTTCCGAGAACAAGCAGAAAGCCTATCCGGCCAGCGTCGATTCGATACCGACTTCGGCCAACCAGGAGGACCACGTTTCGATGGCCGCGCATGGCGCGCGCCGGCTGATCGGCATGGTCGAGAACGCCACCGCGGTCATCGGCATCGAATTGCTGGCCGCGGCACAAGGCTGCGACTTCCACGCCCCGCTGGCATCGAGCGCGCCACTTGAAGCCGTGCGCAAGCTGGTCCGGGCCGAGGTGCCGCATCTCGACAATGACCGGCATTTCCACCCAGATATGGAAAAGGCGATCGCCATGGTGCGCAGCGGCGCGACTATTAAGGCAGCCGGCGCGATAGCGCTGCCGGGGATTGCGTCATGAGAATGCTCGCCATCATAGGCTGCGTTCCTTCGCGCCGTAGGGCTCCAACGCAGGGGGATCTCTCATGATGTCACCCTCCTGGCTCACCGTCACGCGCGGCACGGCCCCGTTGCTGGTGTCGATTCCGCACACCGGCATCGATCTCGCGGGCCTCGAGAACCGGCTGGTGTCGCCCTGGCTCGGCCGCCGCGATTGCGACTGGTGGATCGACAAACTTTACGATTTCGCCACCGACCTTGGGGCGACTGTCGTGCATACGTCGATTTCGCGCACCGTCATCGACGTCAACCGTGATCCGTCCGGCGCGTCGCTCTATCCCGGTCAGGCGACGACTGGCCTGTGTCCGACCGAGACTTTCGATGGCGATCCGCTGTATCGGGAGGGCGAAGAACCAGGGCCGTCGGAGATCGACGAGCGCCGTGAAAAATTCTTCGCACCCTATCATGCCGCTCTGCAGGCCGAGATCGACCGGCTGCGAGGCCTGCACGGAAAGATCGTCGTCTATGACTGCCACTCGATCCGCTCGGTGCTGCCGCGCCTGTTCGACGGCATGCTGCCGGTGTTCAATCTAGGCACCAATGACGGCAAGAGCGCCGATCCGGCCCTGCAGGCGATGATCGGTCAGATCATGGCCGAAACCGGCGAATCCGCTGTCGTAAACGGCCGCTTCAAGGGCGGCTGGATCACACGCCATTTCGGCCAGCCACAACAGGGCGTGCATGCGCTGCAGATGGAGCTCTCCAACCGCGGCTACATGCGCGAGCCCGACGGCAAGGGTATGCCGGACAATTGGCCGGTGCCTTACGATGCCGAGTTCGCAGCACCGATCCGCGCGACGCTGCGGAAAATCCTTGAGGCCGCGACATCCTGGGCGCGCGTCTGACATCAGGTCCTTTTTGGAGTGACGCCATGAACAATCCTCGCCACAACATCCGTGAAGTCCGCAGCCCGCGTGGCAGCGAAATCAGCGCGCGCTCCTGGTTGACGGAAGCGCCGCTGCGCATGCTGATGAACAATCTCGACCCGGACGTCGCCGAAAATCCCAACGAGCTCGTTGTCTATGGCGGCGTCGGCCGGGCGGCACGCACCTGGAACGATTTCGACCGTATCGTCGCCTCCTTGAGGACGCTGGCCGATGACGAGACTTTGCTGGTCCAGTCGGGCAAGCCGGTCGGCGTCTTCCGCACCCATCCCGACGCGCCACGCGTGCTGATCGCCAACTCCAACCTCGTGCCGCATTGGGCGACCTGGGAGAAATTCAACGAGCTCGATAGGAAGGGCCTGATGATGTACGGCCAGATGACGGCCGGCTCGTGGATCTACATCGGCACGCAAGGCATCGTCCAGGGCACCTACGAGACCTTCGTCGAGGCCGGCCGCCAGCATTATGGCGGCAATTTGAAGGGAAAATGGATACTGACCGGTGGACTTGGCGGCATGGGCGGCGCCCAGCCGCTCGCCGCCGTCATGGCTGGTGCCTGCTGCCTGGCGATCGAATGCAATCCCGACTCGATCGATTTCCGCCTGCGCACACGCTATGTCGACGAGAAAGCCGAGACACTCGATGAAGCGATGGCGATGATCGAGCGCTGGACCAAGGCCGGCGAGGCGAAGTCGGTCGGCCTGCTGGGCAATGCCGCTGAGATCGTCCCCGAAATATTCAGGCGCGGTATCCGCCCCGATATGGTCACCGACCAGACTTCGGCTCATGACCCCATCAATGGCTATCTGCCGAAGGGCTGGACGATGGCCGAATGGCGCGAGAAGCGCGTCAGCGACCCCAAGGCGGTCGAGAAGGCCGCCCGCGCGTCGATGCGCGAACATGTCGAGGCGATGGTGGCGTTCTGGAACGCGGGCGTGCCGACGCTCGACTATGGCAACAACATCCGCCAGGTGGCCAAGGAAGAGGGGTTCGAGAACGCTTTCGCCTTCCCCGGTTTCGTGCCGGCCTATATCCGTCCGCTGTTTTGCCGCGGCATTGGCCCGTTCCGCTGGGTGGCCCTGTCGGGCGATCCGGAGGATATCTACAAGACCGACGCCAAGGTGCGCGAACTGACGCCCGGCAACACCCACCTCCACAACTGGCTCGACATGGCGCGTGAGCGCATCGCCTTTCAAGGCCTGCCGGCGCGTATCTGCTGGGTTGGGCTCGGCGACCGGCATCGGCTCGGCCTCGCCTTCAATGAGATGGTGGCCAAGGGTGAGTTGAAGGCGCCCGTCGTCATCGGTCGCGATCACCTCGATTCCGGCTCGGTCGCCTCGCCGAACCGTGAGACGGAATCCATGAAGGACGGCTCGGACGCTGTGTCCGACTGGCCGCTGCTCAACGCACTGCTCAACACGGCATCGGGCGCCACCTGGGTGTCGCTGCACCATGGCGGTGGCGTCGGCATGGGCTTTTCCCAGCACGCAGGCATGGTCATCGTTGCCGACGGCACGCGCGAAGCGGCCAAACGCCTGGAACGGGTGTTGTGGAATGACCCGGCGACCGGTGTGATGCGCCACGCCGATGCCGGTTACGAAATCGCCATCGAATGCGCCAAGGAGCACCAGCTCAACCTGCCCGGCATTCTCGGCTGATTGCCTGAACCGATGCGCATCCTGCGTGCAGCCGAATACCGGTCGATGCCGTGGAAGAACGGCGGCGGCGTGACGACCGAGATCGCCGTTTCGCCGACTGGCGCCGGGCTCGACGACTTCGACTGGCGCGTCTCGATGGCGCGCGTCGAATCGAGCGGCCCGTTCTCGCAGTTTGCCGGTATCGATCGCACCCTTGCCGTGCTCGAAGGCGAGGGCATCGTCCTCGAGATTGCCGGTTATCCGCCGACATCCATAAACAGGGCGACCGCCCTGTTTTCCTTCCCGGCCGACGTGCGGACCTCGGCCACGCTGATCGGCGGGCCGATCACCGATCTCAATGTCATGACCCGCAGAAGCCGGATGAAGCATTCGGTCGAACGACTGGTCGTTTCGGTACCCGTGGAAATCAGGACCGAGGCGAGGACGACCCTGATCCTATGCCTGGACGGGGACATCACCGTGGGCGACATCGGATCGGTTCGCCTCGGAGCTTTGGACACGCTGGTAACAGACCCGAGCACCGCTGCCGTGCTTGTCCAGCCTGCCCACGCCACGACGCTGTTCATGATCCGGATCGGCGGCATTTCCGACAACGGTTAACGCCTGTTTCCAAACATGATCGCGATGCCGGCGAATTATAGCGTAAGCTGACGGCGGGCATCACGAAAAAGCCCGAATCCTTTCCGTCGATCGATCCCGACGGGAAGAGGGGCGCTCGTCGTTGTTTTTCGCTGAGATGACGCCCTGTCGTGGTGCGGAAACAAACTTTCGGCAAATGGGGTTTATGCAACCAATTGCATTTGAATCGGTTTTAGGGCCATTGCCGTGGCGGTGACGCCGCTGACTGCCCCGCTTACGGAATTTTCAATGAATATTCAGACGACCCCTGCCCAAATCGAGAAGACAAGCGCGAGCTTCCCGGCCATCACCGAAGAGCCGATCCGCTCCAATTACCTGCCTGAAGAGCGCCTTCGGCTGCTCGGTGAAAGGCTGGCAAAAGGCGACCTCACGGATTTGTTCGGCCTGACGCCTTTCGATTTTCAAGCCCGTGTCCGTGACAGTGCCAAGAAGATTTTGGAAGTCTACCGGTCGACGAATGCGGCGCAGGCGAGGGGCGAGACGATCACGCCGTCGGCTCAGTGGCTGCTCGACAACAATTATCTGGTCGAAGAGACTATTTTCCAGGTCAAGCGCGATCTGCCGCGCCGCTTCTATCGCCAGCTGCCGACCCTGAAACTGCCGGATAACGATAGCGTTCCGCGCGCGCTGGCGCTGGCCTGGACCTATGTGGCGCATTCGGACAGTTCCGTCTCGGCGACGATGTTCAAGGCAATCGTCCAGGGTTTTCAATCGGTCGAGCCGCTGAAGATCGGCGAACTCTGGGCGCTGCCTTCCCTGTTGCGCTTCGTCCTGATCGAAAATCTCCGCCGGCTGGCGGTCAGGGTCAACCGAACCCGTCAGATGCGCCAGATCGCCAATGATGTGGCGGACAAGGTTCTGGCCACCGACGACAGTGCCGACCGGCAGGCGATCCTGTCCAACTTCAGCGCCCATGCGCAGGACACCACCTTCGCCACCCAGCTGCTCTACCGTCTGCGCGACGGATCGCAGAATGCCGGCAAGGCCCTGGAATGGCTGGAAAGCGAACTCGAAAAGGCCGGTTCCGACGCCGAGGAAATCATCATTTCCGAACATCACACGCTGTCCAGCGGCAATGTGACGACGGGCAACATCATCCGCGGTCTGCGCCTCATCAACGACATCGACTGGACCGTGTGGTTCGAAGGCGTCAGCCGCATCGACACCGTGCTGCGCGAGCGCACCGATTTCTCCGCGCTCGACTTCTTCTCGCGTGATCAATACCGGACCGCGATCGAGGAACTGGCGCGCCGTTCGGGCCTTTCGGAATATCGCGTCGCCGAAAAGGCCATCGAGCTGGCCGGCCACGCCGCCGGCGAGACCATGTCGGGCGATGATATAGCCAATGCCGTCCCTGCCGCATCCGCCCATACCGATGTCGGGTTCTTTCTCGTCGGACCGCGCCGGCTGGAGCTGGAGAAGGCGATCGGCTATCGGCCGACCATCAGCCAGACGGTCAAACGCAGCTTCCGCAAGACCGGGTGGCTTGGCATCGTCGTACCGGTGTTTGCGCTGACGGCCCTGCTTCTCGTCCTCTCCGGCAACGCACTCACCAATCTCGGTCTGTCGGTGCCGTCGATCGTCCTGATGCTGGCGCTGTTTGCCGTGCCGGCCAGCGAGGGCGCGCTCGCCTTCTTCAATACTGTCGTATCGCTGTTCCTCAAACCGACGCGCCTCGTCGGCTACGATTACAGGCACGGCGTACCGCCCGAGGCGCGCACGCTGGTGGTGGTGCCGTCGCTGATCGGCTCGCGCGACGACGTCGAGGAGAACATTCGCAATATCGAGGTGCATCATCTCGCCAACACGGCCGATGAAATCCATTTCGCGCTGCTGTCAGACTGGCCCGACAGCAAGACCGAGGTCGATGCGGCGGATACTGAAATCCTCGAGTTCGCCCGCGCCGAGATCGCCCGTCTCAACGACCGCTATCCCTCCGAAGGCGCGCCGCGTTTCTACATCCTGCACCGGCGCCGGCTGTTCAATGCGGCTCAAGGGTTCTGGATGGGCTGGGAGCGCAAGCGCGGCAAGCTGCACGAGCTCGACCTTCTGCTGCGCGGCGACAGCGACACCACGTTCTTGCCGCTCGACGTGCCGCTGCCGGAGAGCGTCGTCCATGTGATGACGCTCGATGCCGACACGCGCACCACCCGCGACGCGGTCGCGACCTTGGTCGGCAAGCTTTGCCACCCGCTCAATCGCCCGCATTTCGACGCCAGCAAGCGCGTCGTCACCGCCGGCTACGCGATCCTGCAGCCGCGCATCACCGCGTCGCTGACCAGCGGCGACGACGCGTCGTTTTTCCAGCGGGTCTTCTCGGCCAATCGCGGCCTCGACCCCTATGTCTTTGCCGTGTCCGATCTCTATCAGGACGTCTTCGGCGACGGTTCCTTCACCGGCAAGGGGCTCTACCATGTCGATGCCTTCGAGGCCGCGCTGCAGGGCCGCATCGATGAAAACACCATCCTCAGCCACGATCTGCTGGAAGGCGCGCTGGCGCGCGCGGCGCTGGTCACCGACGTCGAACTGGTCGAAGACTATCCGACGCGCTACTCTGTCGATGCCTCGCGCCACCATCGCTGGGCACGCGGCGACTGGCAGCTCCTCGGCTTCATGCTCGATCCGCGCTCCGGCGTGCCGGCTCTGTCGCGCTGGAAGATGATCGACAATCTGCGCCGCTCGCTGACGCCGATCTTCTGGGTGATGGCGGCGATCGCCGGCTGGACGCTGCTGCCCTTCACGCAGGCCGCGCAATGGCAGGCCCTGCTGATCCTCAGCCTGTTCATGGCGCCGACATTCGACATCGTCAACGCCATTCTGCCCAAGAGTGGCGACCAGACGCCGCGCGGCCATTTCTCGGCCCTGGCACGCGACGTGGCCTTCGGCACCGCCATGGTGGCGCTGAAGATCGTGCTGATGGCGCACAACGCCTGGATGATGGGCGACGCCATTGTCCGCACGCTCTACCGGCTGTTCGTCAGCCGCCAGAACCTTTTGGAATGGCGCACCGCCTCGCAGGCGCACAAGGCGGGCGACAATGATGTCGGATCGTATTACGGCATGATGTATGGCGCCGTGATCATCGGCTTCGTCGGCCTTGCCATTCCGGTGCTGGCCGATTCGACCGGCGCCTTCGTTGCCTTCTTCTTCGCCCTGTTCTGGATTGGCTCGCCCGCCATCGCCAGCTGGATCAGCCGTTCGGCTGAAACCGAGGATCGTCTGCGCATATCGCAGGCCGACATCCATACGTTGCGCACGGTGGCGCGGCGCACATGGCACTATTTCGAAAGCTTCGTGACATCGGAGCATCACCATCTGCCGCCGGACAATTTCCAGGAAAGCCCGGCGCCGGTGGTGGCGCCGCGCACCTCGCCGACCAATATCGGCGTCTACCTGCTGTCCGTCGTCTCCGCTCGCGATTTCGGCTGGATCAGCCTGTCCGACGCCATCACCCGCATCGACGCCACCATGTCAACGATCGAGGGCATGCCGCGCGACCGCGGCCACCTCTTCAACTGGTATGACACGACGACGCTGAAGCCGCTCTACCCGCTCTACATCTCGGCTGTCGACAGCGGCAATCTTGCCGGCCATCTGGTGGCGGTGGCGGCAGCCTGCGCCGAATGGGCGGAAGCGCCCTCCGTCCATCTTCAGGGCGATTTCGAAGGCATTCTCGACACCGTCACCATCCTCGGCGAAAGCCTCGATGAGCTGCCCGACGACCGTCGTCAGCTGCGCCCCCTGCGCCAGCGCCTCGCCGACCGTCTCGACGGCATGCGGCGCGCGGTCGACACCATCAAGGCGCAGCCGGAAATGGCGTCGATCCGCACCATCAACCTCGCTGTCCTGGCCGGCGAGATCCGCAAGCTTGCCACCGCCATCCACACCGAGGCGGCATCGCCCCAGAGCGACGTCATCGTCGACTGGGCGGCAAGGCTGGAAGCCACCTGCGAAGCCCACGTCCTTGACGCGCACAGCGACGACAACGCCGTCGAGGCGCTGCGTGCCAAGCTGCTCACCTTGCGCGAGCGCACGCGCCGCTTCGCCTTCGAGATGGATTTCTCATTCCTGATGCGGCCGGAACGCAAGCTGCTGTCGATCGGCTACCGGGTCGAGGAACACCAGCTCGATGAAAGCTGCTACGACCTTCTGGCTTCCGAGGCGCGGCTGACCAGCCTGTTCGCCATCGCCAAGGGTGACCTGCCGACCGAGCACTGGTTCCGGCTCGGCCGGCCGATCGTCGAGATCGGTTTCCAGGGCGCGCTGATGTCCTGGTCCGGCTCGATGTTCGAATATTTGATGCCGCCGCTGGTGATGAAGGAGCCGCAAGGCAGCATTCTCAACCAAACCAGCAAGCTGATCATCAAGCGCCAGATCCAGTATGGCCGCCAGAAGAACGTGCCGTGGGGCATTTCGGAAGCGGCCTACAATGCCCGCGACCGGGAACTGACCTACCAGTACACCAATTTCGGCGTGCCTGGGCTCGGGCTGAAGCGCGGCCTTGGCCAGAACACGGTGATCGCGCCTTACGCCACGATACTCGCGGCACAGTTCAACCCGCGCGAAGCCGTGCAGAATCTCGCCCGCCTCAGGGAAGTCGGCGCACTAGGCCGCCACGGTTACTACGACGCCGTCGACTTCACGCCGCAGCGCGTGCCGGAAGGCACCGACCATGTCGTCGTGCAGAACTACATGGCGCACCATTCGGGCATGTCGATCGTGGCGGTCGCCGACGCCATTTTCGAAGGTCGCATGCGCGACCGCTTCCACAGCGATCCGGTCATCGAATCGGCCGAATTGCTGCTGCAGGAGCGGGCGCCACGCGACATTCCAACCGCGACCGTCAGGACCGAGGCCGACGAACGCTCCAAGGACGAGACCGAGATCGAGAGCCCCGACACCCGCATCGTGCTCAACCCGCTGCAATCGCTGCGCTCGACCAACGTCATGTCGAACGGCCGTTATTCGGTGATGGTCACGGCGACCGGCTCGGGCTACAGCCGCTGGGGCGATCTCGCCGTCACCCGCTGGCAGCCGGACCCGACCGAGGACCGGCTTGGCTCCTACATCTTCCTGCGAGACGCCGATACCGGCGACTGGTGGTCGGCGACATCGGAGCCGAAGCGCGCGGCCGAGGAAACGGCGCAGACCTTGTTCTCCGACGACAAGGCGAGCTTCGTCAAATCGGTGGGCACGTTGCGCTCCGAGGTCGAATGTATCGTCATTTCGGAAGGCAATGGCGAGGGTCGTCGGGTCACGCTCTACAATGACGGCCCATCCGACCGTCGCATTGAAGTAACCTCCTTTGCCGAACTGGTGCTCGGCCTGGAAGCATCTGATTACGCGCATCCGGCCTTCTCGAAAATGTTCGTGGAAACCGAAATCTCTACGAATAACGCGGCGATCTTCGCCACACGGCGTAAGCGCGAGACCAGCGAGCCGGATATCGCCATGGTGCATTTCGTCACCGATCCGTCCGGATCGGCGCGCGATGCCGAGGCCGAGACCGACAGGCGCGCCTTCATCGGCCGGGGCCGTACCATCGTCGACGCAGCCGCGTTCGATCCGGGCGCCAGGCTCGGCGGCCATTCAGGCTTCACGCTAGATCCCGTCGCCTCGCTGCGCCGGCAAGTGCGCGTGCCGGCCAACAAGAAGATATCGTTGACCTTCTGGACCGTGGTCGGCGCCGGGCGTGCCGAACTGGACGAGGCTATCGCCCGGCTCGATCATCCCGAAAGTTTTGCCCGCCAGGCCATGCTCGCCTGGACGCGCAGCCAGGTCCAGACGCGTCATATGGGCCTCAGCCTGACCGATGCCGCCAATGTGCAGAAGCTGGCGCGCTATCTGATCTATCCGGATCCGTTCCTGCGTCTTCCGGCCGAATCCATCACCACGGGGCTGGGCAAGCAGTCGAGCCTGTGGCCGACCAGCATTTCCGGAGATTTCCCGATCTTCCTGGTCAGAATCGGCGATGTCGCCGATCTCGAAATCGTTGCCCAGGCGCTGCGTTTCCAGGAATACATGCGCACCCGCGGCATGATGATCGATTTCGTCGTCGTCAACGAGCAGGCGTCCTCCTATGTCCAGGACCTGCAGCGAGCGGTCGAGACGCTGTGCGAAAACAGCCGCTTGCGCGGCAAGGAGCTCGGACCTCGCCAGCACATTTTCGCGGTGCGCCGCGACCTCATGGACGAGACGACCTACAAGACGCTGCTCGCTGTCGCCCGCGTCGTCCTGCACACGCGCAACGGCACGATCTTCGACCAGATCGAGCGGGCCGAGGCGGCGGCCCTGCAGGCCCGCGACGCCCTGCTGCCGGCGGCATTGCCGGTTCCGCGTGAACTGCCGTCCCTGGCGCCCACGATGCAAGCATTTACCTCGCAGGCGGTCGCTAATGTCAGCGCCGATGGAAGCGGGCTCCGCCAGTGGAATGGATTTGGCGGTTTCGACGGCGACGGGCGGCACTATGTCGTGCGCCTGGCTGGCCGGCGCACCACACCGCAGCCCTGGATCAACGTCGTCTCCAACGCCTCGTTCGGCTTCCATACCTCCGCCGAGGGGGCTGCCTTCACCTGGAGCCGCAACAGTCGCGACTACCAGTTGACGCCATGGTCGAATGATCCGGTCTCGAACCGGCCGGGCGAGGGCCTCTACATTTACGATCAGGCCAGCGGCAAGGCGTTCTCGCCGCTCGCCGCCATGGTGCGCGATCCCTCGATGACCTACGAGGCTTGGCATGGCCAGGGTTTCTCGACCTTCCGCGCGAAGCGCGGGCCGCTGTCGATGGATCTCACCCATGTCGTCGATCCGGTAGACCCGGTGAAGATTTCGCGGCTGCGTATTCAGAATTCCGGCTCGGTGCCGGCGCGGCTGCGTGTCTATGCCTATGCCGAATGGGTGCTCGGCGGGCATCGGTCGCGCACGGCGGCAACCATCGTTCCATCTCGGGACGCTGCCAGCGGCGCGTTGCTGGCGCAAAACCCCTACGGCCTCGATTTCAGCGAGCGGGTGGCCTTCCTTGCCACCGATGGCGGCGTGCACTCGGTGACATCAGATCGCTCGGAGTTCCTGGGCCGGCACGGCTCCAGCGAGCTTCCGCAGGCGGTGCTGAGCGGTGCCGCACTATCGGACCGTGTCGAGGCCGGCGATGATCCGTGCGCGGCGATCGCCCGCGACATCGAGATCCCGGCCGGCGGCGACGTGACGCTGCTTTGGCTGCTCGGTGACGCCGAGTCCGCCGAGGAGGCGAGCACCTTGGTGCGGGAGCACCGGGTCAAGGATTTCGACCAGCGTCTGGCCGACAATGAGCGCGAGTGGCGCGGCTTCCTCGACACCATCCAGGTCGAGACGCCGGACAAGTCGCTCGACGCCATGGTCAATCATTGGCTGCCCTATCAGAGCCTGGCCTGTCGCATCCGCGCCCGCTCCGCCTTCTATCAGGCCAGCGGTGCCTTCGGCTTCCGCGACCAGCTGCAGGATACGCTGGCGTTGCTGGCGCATGACCCGCAGCTGGCGCGTGACCAGATACTCAACGCGGCGCGGCGGCAGTTCCCCGAAGGCGACGTGCAGCACTGGTGGCTGCCGCGCACCGGCGCCGGCGTGCGCACGCTGATCTCCGACGACGTGGTCTGGCTGGCCCACGCCACGGCGCGCTATCTGCTGGTCACTGGCGATGCCACCATCCTGAAGGAGCAACTGCCCTTCATCGACGGACAGGCGCTGGGCGAGGGCGAGCACGATGCCTTCTTCACTCCCGAGGTTTCGAAGAAGACGGCGTCGCTCTACGACCATTGCGCGCGGGCGCTCGACCTCGCCATCAAGCGCAGCAGCCCCGCGGGCCTGCCGCTGATCCTCGGCGGCGACTGGAACGACGGCATGAACCGCGTCGGCGGGCAGGGCAAGGGCGAGAGCGTCTGGCTCGGCTGGTTCCTGTTGAAGACTCTGGGTGACTTCGCCCCCGTTGCCAAGTCCGAGGGCGATGCCAAGCGTGCACAGGCCTGGGCAAAGCATGCCGATGTGCTGAAGCGGGCGCTTGAAAGCACGGCATGGGACGGCGAATGGTACAGGCGCGGCAGCTTCGACGACGGCAGCCCGCTGGGGTCGCGGACCTCGCGGGAGTGCAAGATCGACTCGATCGCCCAGTCCTGGAGCGTGCTTTCGGGAGAGGGCGATCCGGCACGGTCGACGACGGCGATGGAGCAGGCGACGAAGCTGCTCGTCGACGACAAGCTCAAGATCGTCAAGCTGTTCACGCCGCCCTTCTCGAAGACGGAGAAGGATCCGGGCTACATCAAGAGCTATCCGCCCGGTGTGCGCGAGAATGGCGGCCAGTACACCCACGCCGCCACATGGTTCGTCATCGCGCTCGCCGAGATGGGGCGCACCGACGAGGCCTATCGCTGTTTCTCGATGCTGAACCCGGTCAATCATGCGACCGACGAGGCCTCGGCCGAGCACTATCGCGTCGAGCCCTATGTCGTGGCGGCCGATATCTATGCCGGGGACGACAATGCCGGCAACAGCAAGGGCGGCCGTGGCGGCTGGACCTGGTACACGGGCTCCGCCGGCTGGCTCTACAGGGCGGCGGTCGAAGGTATTTTGGGCATCGAGCGGCGCGGCAAGCGCGTCCAGTTCAAGCCGAAGCTGCCCAGTCACTGGGACGGCTATTCGGCGACCCTCAAGATGCTGGGGGCGGAACTCAAGGTTCGTGTCATCCGCGACAATAAGGCCAAGGCCGTGTCGCTGGAGGTGAATGGGGCAAAGACCAAGGCTTCGGCGCTCGAACTGAAGGATGGCGAAGTTACCGACGTCGTCGTCAGGATCCCGGCCTGATGCATGTTGCCTAAAAAGCGCGCTCTCGGGCCTGGGTCCGGGAGCGCGCTTTTTAGACCATGACAGGATGAGAGGCGCCATGCCGCCCGGCGTTGCCATCGGCCCGACTGAAGGGCATGCCCCAGAGAAGCGCATGAAATCAAAGGCTTGAGGGCGCCATAGGAGTCGCGTCGAGCTGCGAGACGTGGGCTCCTGCCGCCTGGAGGCGCGCGCGGCCGCTTAGTTTTGTCCTATACTGTGCAGAAGGCGATTTCGGCCCCAGTCATCCACCCGACATTGCCGCTGATTAAAATCATGGCAGCACTCGCCAGCTGCCATGATTTCGCCGCATGCCTGACATTTTACCTGTCTTCTCAAACCGTTAGGTGATCACGGCAGATTTCGGAACGTCGCCATCTTTTGTTCGCTCCGAGGGAACTGAAGAGGTACACGGCCATTGTTTTGCGACGTATCAACCGGTACGAGTCAAAATGATGCAGTGCACAATAAACAGCATGGCGGAGTAACTGGGGTGACCCTTCTGCAAATCTACTGGCGAGCGCTCGGATATCTCGCCGCGGACAGGAAACGCGTCGCGTTGATCTGTTCGGCCAACGTGGCTCTCGCTATCGTAGCGCTTCTCGAGCCGATTATGTTCGGTCGCGTCATCGGCGCCATCTCCGAGCGCGGCTCTGTCTTCACCACGCTGGTCATGTGGGCCGGTCTCGGCGCCTTCAACATCGTTGCTTTCGTCATGGTGGCGCGCGACGCTGACCGCTTTGCTCACAAGCGGCGCAGCGAAGTTCTATGCCAGTCCTTCGAGCGCGTGATCACCATGCCGCTCGCCTGGCACCATCAGCACGGCACCTCCAATGCGTTGCACACGATGCTGCGCGCCGTCGAAACCCTGTTTAGCCTTTGGCTTGAGTTCATGCGCCAGCATCTGTCCACGGCGGTCGCCCTCGTACTGCTGGTCCCAACCGCGATCAGCATGGATCTGCGCATGTCGCTGGTGCTGCTTGGCCTCGGGCTGCTCTATGTCGGCATCGGTCGGATGGTAATGCGCCGCACCAAGGCGGGCCAAGCTGCGGTCGAGCGCCACTACCACAAGGTGTTCGCGCATGTGACCGACTCGGTTAGCAACGTTGCGGTGCTGCAGAGCTACAATCGCCTCGGCCACGAGGCCGATACGCTGCGCCGCTACGTCAAGAACCTACTCGACGCGCAGAACCCTGTGCTCGACTGGTGGGCGCTGGCCAATGCGTTGCACCGTCTGTCGTCGGCGATCTCGATGCTGATCGTGTTGTCGATCGGCTCCTATCTCGTGACTCACGGTCAGTTGGGTGTCGGCGACGTCATCGCCTTCACCGGTTTTGCCACGATGTTGATCGCTCGCCTCGACCAGATGTCGGCTTTCGCCAACCAGATTTCCGAGGCCCGTGCCAAGCTCGAGGATTTCTACCATCTCGAGGACTCCGCGGCTGATGCCGCCGAGCCGGACGGCTTGCGCGATCTCACTAACGTCACCGGCCATGTCCGCTTCGAGAATGTCGGCTTCGAATTCGCCAATTCGGGCCACGGCATCGACGACGTCTCCTTCGAGGTCCAGGCTGGCCAGACCGTCGCCATCGTCGGCCCGACGGGCGCCGGCAAGACGACGCTCATCAACCTGCTGCAGCGCGTCTTCTCGCCGTCGCATGGCCGGATTCTGATCGACGGCATCGACACCCGCACCGTGACCCGCAAGTCGGTGCGCCATTCGATCGCCACCGTGTTCCAGGATGCGGGCCTGCTCAATCGCTCGATCGAGGACAACATCCGCGTTGGCCGCGCCGATGCGAGCAACGACGAGATCCATGCCGCCGCCAACGCGGCTGCCGCGCAGGACTTCATCCTGTCCAAGAGCAATGGCTACGACACGCTTGTCGGCGAACGTGGCGGCCAGCTGTCGGGCGGCGAGCGTCAGCGCATCGCCATTGCCCGCGCCGTGCTCAAGGACGCGCCGATCCTGGTGCTCGACGAGGCGACCAGCGCGCTCGACGTCGAGACCGAGGACCGCGTCAAGGAAGCGATCGACGAGTTGCGGCGCGACCGCACCACCTTCATCATCGCCCACCGCCTGACCACCGTTCGCGACGCCGATCTGGTCGTGTTCATGGACAAGGGCAGGGTGGTCGAGATGGGCGGCTTTACCGAGCTGTCGCTGCGCAATGGCCGCTTTGCCAGCCTGCTGCGCGCCGGTGGCCTGCTCAACGACGAGGAGGTTCGCCGCCTCAGCCGCACCGTGCTGCAACAGCAGGAAGCAGCAGCCTGAGTTGGCTGTCTCTGCCTTCTCCCCTTGTGGGGGAAGGTGGCCTCGCGAAGCGAGGTCGGATGAGGGGTGGTCCAGAAAACACCAACGCCTCATCCCGTCCAGAACCCCCTCATCCGTCTCGGCGCTGCGCGCCGATCCACCTTCTCCCACAAGGGGAGAAGGGAAGCGCTGCCCAGACCTGCGACACCACCGCTCGATTGCCCCGAACGCGTCGGCGGTCTATGTAGAGCCGCATGAGCGATACGACTTCACGCCTGACCGGCTGGATGGATCTTGCCAACCCGACGCGCTTCGTCGGGCTGGCCGACAGGATCGTGCCGTGGCTGGCGTCCATCGCCGCACTCATCCTCGCCGTCGGGCTCTATATGAGCTTCGCCGCGCCCGAGGATTTCCAGCAGGGCATCACCGTTCGCATCATGTACATCCACGTGCCTTTCGCCTGGCTCGCCATGATGTGCTACACGCTGATGGCGATCTCGGCGCTCGGCACGCTCGTCTGGCGGCATCCGCTGGCCGATGTCGCGCTGAAATCGGCCGCACCCATCGGCGCTGTCTTCACCGCGCTGGCGCTGATCACCGGCTCGATCTGGGGCAAGCCGATGTGGGGCACCTGGTGGGTCTGGGATGCGCGGTTGACCTCGGTCTTCGTGCTGTTCCTGATGTATCTCGGCATCATCGCGCTGACCCGCGCGCTCGATGACGCGAGCCGCGCCGCCTGGGCCGCCGCCATCATCACGCTGGTCGGCTTCATCAACATTCCGATCATCAAATTCTCGGTCGACTGGTGGAACACGCTGCACCAGCCGGCTTCGGTGTTCCGCATGGGCGGCTCGACCATCGATCCCAGCCTGCTGTGGCCGTTGCTGGTGATGGCGCTCGGCTTCACCGTGCTGTTCTTTGCGCTGCACCTGATGGCGATGCGCACCGAAATCCACCGCCGCCGGGTCATCGCCATGCGCCGTGTCGCGGCACGGCAGGCCGAGCGGTCTCCCCCTTCTCCCCTTGTGGGCTAGCGTGCGCACACATTTGCTTCGGCGCAGTTCTTGAAGGCGCCAGATAGGGGTTGAAGAAGTTGAATCGTCTGTGATTCT
>NZ_JAMYLA010000044.1:0-60214 GCF_040317725.1 Mesorhizobium sp. M1396
CACACCCCCCCCCTAAGTTTTGCTTCCGCTCACCTATTCCTCGGGTGCGCTCCCCAACCGCGGCCTCTTCTGCGTCCCAGCTATGGGAACAAAAAATGGCCACGCCCGGCCCACGCCGCGGCCCCGTTTCTTCCTGCCGTTGACTTGCTATCGCGCCATCAAGACCGGCAGCGACCGAACATCGATCCTCGACTTGGCGACACCCCCGAAAATCCGCTCAGCGGCGAGCTTCAGATCGCCCTCGCCCTGGCTCGGTCCGGACGCCGCAAACTCCTCGTATCGCTGCGCAAGCGGAAGTGAGAAGGGCTGGTGGGTTCATTGCGCTGAATCAAACATCTTTGGTGCAGCGCCACTTGATCCGCATCAACGTGCTCGCGAACCAAGGTTGTAGGCTTCAGCCAATCAGTAGGGGAAACGCAGATGAAATTTTCGATCGCGCTGGCGCTCGCGGGTTTGGCCTTGAATGCGGCCGCCGCCCAGGAACTGGGCGATGGCGAGGCTGAATACATGAACTCATGTGCCGTCTGCCATGGTCCCGAGGGCAGCGGCGATGGACCGCTCGGCGATGAATTGGTGAAGCGCCCGGCTGACCTCACCCGTCTTTCGAAAGACAATGGCGGCGAGTTCCCCTACTGGCGCGTTTTCGCGGTGATCGATGGCCGCACCATGGTGCCGGAGCATGGCGATCGGGACATGCCGGTCTGGGGTCGCCAATTCCTCCCCGATGACGCCAGGAAATACGGCCCAAACGCTGGAGACATCGTCACCACGGAACGGATTCATGAGCTGGCTGGTTATGTCCAGACATTGCAGCAATAGCACGCCGGATTGGAAACGCTTGCGCGCGACACCGGCACAAGGAGGCAGACATGATCGTTGAGAACCAGCAAGCCGCTGTCGCGTTTCTGCTCGATCCTGCTTCATATGGCACGTCGGGGCCGGTCGAGGCGATCGAAACCCATATCTCGCGTATCTTTCTGATCGGCCGGCGGGCCTACAAGATGAAACGCGCGGTCAAGCTGCCCTATGTCGATTTCTCGGCACCGGCGCTCAGGCTTGCCGCTAGCGAGAAAGAGGTGGAACTCAACGCGAAGACCGCACCCGGCCTGTATCTGGGGGTGCGTCGCATTACGCGCGAAGCCGACGGCAAACTGGCTTTCGATGGCACCGGCCAAATGGTCGATGCGGCGATCGAGATGGTCCGCTTCGACCAGTCGAAGCTTCTCGATCGTATGACAGCCGCCGGAGAATTGTCGCCGGCGCTGATGACTGCGGTTGCGCGCATGATCGTCGGCTACCACCGTACCGCCCCGACAATCCACCGTGGCAGCGGCTCATCCAATCTGGCGAGTGTGCTGGACATCAATGAGGCCGGCTTTGCGACCAGCCATGTTTTCACAAAACCGGAGATCGAGACTTTTGCCGAGGCCTTCCGCACCGCCCTCGCCCGGCATTCCGGATTGCTCGACCGCCGGGAAGCAGCAGGTAAGATCCGCCGGTGCCATGGCGATCTGCATCTGCGTAACATCTGCCTTTTCGACGGCGAACCCCGCCTCTTCGATTGCATCGAATTCAACGACCAGATTGCAACTGTCGACGTCCTCTACGACCTTGCCTTCCTGTTGATGGACCTTTGGCATCGCGGTTTTCCGCAGTTCGCCAATCTTGTGATGAATCGCTATCTCGATGAGGCTGACGACGAGGACGGGTTCATCCTGCTGCCTTTTTTCATGGCGGTGCGGGCTGCCGTGCGCGCCCATGTCACCGCGACGCAAGTCGAGGAAGGTAGTGTCGATTCCGACACGTTGACTGCCGAGGCGAGATCTTATTTCGACCTTGCCAGAAACTTCCTCCAGGAAGCCCCGCCGCGGCTCGTTGCCATCGGCGGCCTCAGCGGTTCCGGCAAGACGACCGTTGCGGAGGCGCTCGCCGCCCATGTCGGCGCGCCGCCCGGCGCCCGCATTGTCGAAAGCGACCGTATCCGCAAGGCCATGCACGGAGTGCCGGCCGAGACCAGGCTGCCGGATAGAGCCTATCGACCAGAGGTCTCCGACCGCGTCTACCGCGAAATGGCGTGGCGGGCCGGCCTGATCCTCGCGGAGGGTGGATCGGTTGTCGCTGATGCCGTGTTTGACAGGCCTGCCGATCGTGACCGTATCGAGAAGGCGGCACGTGACAGGGGCGTGGCTGTCGCCGGATTCTGGCTGGAAGCCGATCCGCTTGTTCTCTGGCAACGGGTCAGCGAGCGCAAGGGGGGTCCTTCAGACGCCACCATCGATATCCTCTCGCGGCAATTGCAGCGAAATGCCACTCAATCTACCTGGCGAAAGGTCGACGCTGGTCGGGGGCCTACCGATATCGTCTCGGAGTTGAGAAGGTTTTCCGATAGCGGTACCTTCGAAACCCTGCGCACAGCCTCCTGACCGCAAGGTGATCGACCTCAACGGAGATCGAGCGTTGTGCCGGCCCGACTTGATCGCGATCACCGGCTTGACGCGTGCCGCCGCACGGGCGGCCGAGATGAATTTGCGCGGATTGGGAATTGCCCGTTGCCGGCGCGCTGCTTCAGGAGGGGATCGACGTAGCGGTTATCCTGAATGCGTTGCGCGCCCTTGGCGATGGACATCTCGGGCGCGCATAGTGGACGATAGCAAAATCGGTGAATGGCCATGGCACAGCAGAATCTGGTGGTTTGCGGCAAATGCGGTGGGATCAACCGCCTGCCGCCGGCCCGCAATGCAATGGAGGCGAAATGCGGAAAGTGCGGGACCAGGCTATTTTCGGGGCACCCTGAAGACGTCGACGCCGCGACTTTCGATCGTCAGATCGCGCACGGCAGCCTGCCCGTTGTCGTCGACGTCTGGGCACCCTGGTGCGGCCCCTGCAAGATGATGGCACCGGCCTATGAAGCGGCGGCAACTGAACTCGAGCCGCATGTTCGCCTGATCAAGCTCAATTCCGAAAATGAGCAGGCTGTCGCCGCAAGGCTCGGAATTCGCAGCATCCCGACCATGATCCTCTTTCATGGCGGGCGCGAAATCGCGCGCACATCCGGCGCAATGACAGCGGGCCAGATTGTCAGGTGGATTCGCGACCGCTTGCCGACGATCACCGCTTGAAAGTCGCCGCGCAATGGAGGGCTGGCAGCTCATTTCGGCGGCTGCGGCGTGCTGGCAAGTTCGGCGCTGGCAGGCATGTTCGATGTCGATATCTCGGTGCTCAGTGCGTTGCGGTGGTCAAGCAGTCGGTCCCCGTCGACACTATCGGTCAGGCCGGCGCTGGGGGCCAATGCGATCGGCCGGCTGTCGCTGGCGGCGTTTGCCGGTCCAATCAGGTTCTGGTTGCCGCTGGCCGGCGCAACCCTGGTCGCCGCGACCGCCGGCTACGGCGCCATGTTGTTGGTCAGCCCTTGATAGAAGCACGGTTGTCGAGCCTCCTTTGATACGGATCAAGGGCCAAGGCCCTCTACCGTTCTATGGGACTCCAATGAAAGGAGTTTGCCATGACAAGTCTGAAGGACCTCACCCCCAACTTCCGCCACGTTCGGTTGCTGCTCGCCCGCGAAAAAGGCCATCCGGAAGGTGATCGCGAGGAGGGCTACGATGTGCTCGCCCCATTGACTGGCGAAGGCCGGCTCGATGCGAAAGAGTGGAAATCGCACAAGGCCTCTTGCCGTGTCCGCCGGTTTCGCAATGGCGAGGAAGATCTGATCGGCCGGCTGAGGCGCAAGCCTGGCGGGCAATGGTATTTCGACTATGCCGAAGGCGATCGCGACGACGAGATCGGCTTTCATCTCGGCGATGAGCGGTTCGTGACCGGCGAATATGTGTCGATCGCGCGCAACGGCACCATGCACACCTACCAGGTGGCACAAGTGGAACGGCCTTGACCCGTTTGGGGCAAACTCCCTGGAAGTAAACCATGTCGCGACGCATCCTCATTGTAGTCGGCCATCCCGATCCCGCCCCGGACCGGCTCTGCCGCGGTCTTGCCCAGGCCTACGGCGAGGGCGCGGAACAGGCAGGACACGCCGTCCGCCGGGTCGATCTGGCAGCAATCGAATTTCCGATGCTGCGCACGATGCGGGATTTCGAACACGGCGTAATCCCGGAGAGCCTCAGGGATGCCGCCGAAGCGATCGTCTGGGCCGAGCACATTGTCTTTGTCTTCCCGCTGTGGCTCGGAACCATGCCGGCCATGCTCAAGGCATTTCTGGAGCAGGTAATGCGACCAGGAACAGCCTTTGCGTACCCAGACAAGGGCAGCGGGTTCACCAGGACGCTGCTTCGCGGCCGCTCCGCGCGCGTCCTGGTGACGATGGGCATGCCTTCTGTTCTTTACCGCCTATGGTTCCTCGGACACGGCATCGCCGGCATGCGGCGAAGCATCCTGCATTTTGTCGGCATCAGTCCGGTGCGCGAGACCTTGTTCGGCATGGTCGCTGGCGCCGGCGATGCAAAGCGGGCGAAGTGGATCCGACAGATGCGCACGCTCGGCGAGCGAGCGCTTTAGGCCAGCGATCCTGATATCCGAGTTGCGACGCGACATCACCATTTGCTGCCAAAATCGATTTGACCCGCGTCAAGGCCGCCGGCTCTTTTCCCGGCTTCATTACCACCCATCAGAGCCTTCAATTTTGGGAGAGCATCATGACTACGGCTGATTTCAACATCCCTGTTCGCAAAGTCGCGACCGCGGCGCCAACGAAACTTCGACTGGGTTCCCTGACCGCATTGGTGATCGGTTCGATGGTCGGCTCCGGCGTGTTCAGCCTGCCGCAGAATATGGCGGCAGGTGCTGGTCCCCTCGCAATCCTGATTGGCTGGGCCATCACCGCGGTCGGCATGCTGGCGCTGGTCTTCGTCTATCAATCGCTTGCGACCCGCAAGCCCGATCTCGACGCCGGGCCTTACGCTTACGCCAAGGCTGGCTTCGGTCCCTTCATCGGTTTCACCAGCGCGTGGGGCTATTGGATCAGTGCCTGGGTCGGCAACGTCTCCTACGCGGTGATCGTGTTCAGCGCCCTGTCCTACTTCTTTCCCGCGTTCGGCGACGGAAACACCTGGCAGGCGGTGCTCGGCGCATCGATCCTTTTGTGGCTGATCCATATCCTGGTTCTCGCCGGCATCCGGCAGGCGGCGATCATCAACCTCATTGTAACGGTGGCGAAGATCGCTCCGATCGTCTTGTTCGCCGGGGTTGTTGCCGTCGCCTTCAAACTGCAAGTCTGGTCCCTCGACTTCACCGGTCTGGGCAACGCCAGTCTCGGCTCGATCACCGCACAGGTGAAAAGCACAATGCTGGTGACCCTGTGGGTGTTCATCGGCATCGAAGGCGCCAGCGTATTTTCCGGCCGGGCCGAGCGCCGCAAGGACATTGCCATGGCGACAATTCTCGGTTTCTTCACCTGCCTTGCGCTCTACGCTCTGGTGTCGCTGCTGTCGCTCGGCATCCTCAGCCAACCTGAACTCTCCGCGCTGAAGAACCCATCAATGGCGGGCGTATTGGAGGCGGTTGTCGGTCCCTGGGGCGCTATCCTCATCAACATCGCGCTTGTGGTGTCGGTGGTCGGCGCCTTCCTGAGCTGGACGTTGCTTGCAGCCGAAATTCCCCATGTCGCCGCCAAGGACGGGACAATGCCGAAATTCTTCGGCCGGGAAAGCGAGCGTGGCGTGCCCTCGATCTCCCTTCTGATTACCAATCTGCTCGTCCAGGCGTTCCTGCTGATCACACTTTTCGCACAAAGCACTTATCAAGCGCTGTTCTACATCGCGTCGGCCGCAATTCTGGTGCCCTACATCTTTTCCGGAGCCTACGCCGCCAAGCTCGCGCTGACCGGAGAAAGCTACGAGAGCAATGAACAACGCGCCGGTCCGCTTTTCGCGGGGTTGCTGGCAACGGTCTATGGTTTGTGGCTCGTGTACGCAGCGGGACCTGCATACCTGTTCATGTGCGCGATCCTCTATGCGCCCGGCATCATCTTCTACGTGTGGGCGCGCCGCGAAACCGATCAGCGTGTGTTCCATCCTGCCGAAGCAGCCCTCGCCGCAACCCTCATCGCTGTCGCCATCCTCGCCGTTTACGAGATGTGGACCGGCGCCGTCAGCCCGCTGTGAGAGGAGCGGCGCGATGACAAGCCTGGGTGTGCATTCCGAAGTCGGCCGTCTGCGCGAGGTGATGGTCCATCGCCCGGATCTCAGCCTGCGCAGGCTGACACCGGAGAACTGCAAGGCGCTGCTTTTCGACGATGTGCTGTGGGTCAAGCGGGCCCGCCAGGAGCACGATGTCTTCGTCGATGCGTTGCGTGAACGCGGCGTGCTGGTGCATTCCTTCGGGCAGCTCCTGGCTGAGACGATGAGCCTGAACAAGGCCCGAGACTGGCTTCTCGACCGCCGGGTGCATCCCGGCGTCGTCGGGCTCGACATGGTCGACGAGATGCGCGGATGGCTCAACGAGATGCCGTCAGAGTTGCTCTCGTCTTACCTTGTCGGCGGCATTGCCCAGGCGGAGCTTCCTTTCGAGCCCAAAGGGCTGACCGGAAGAACGCTGGCCCCCCAGGATTTCGTACTGCCGCCGCTGCCGAACCAGCTTTTCACCCGCGACAGTTCCTGCTGGATCTACGGCTCGGTTTCCGTCAATTCCATGTACTGGCCCGCCAGGCGCCCGGAAGCGGCCAATGTCGAAGCCGTCTACCGCTTCCATCCCCGCTTCCGCGACAGCGGTATTCCTTTCGTCTCACCAGATCTGGGCACTGGCACCAGCCTGGAAGGCGGAGATGTCATGCCGATCGGTGGCGGGACGGTCCTCGTCGGCATGGGGGAGCGTACCACGCCGCAAGCCGTGGGTGACCTTGCGCGCAGCTTGTTCGCTGCCGGCGAAGCGACACGCGTGATTGCCGCCCTGATGCCGCGGGACCGCGGTTTCATGCATCTCGATACCGTCTTCACCTTCTGTGATCGTGACCTTGTCACCATGTACCCGCCGGTGGTGGACCGGTTGCGCACCTTCTCGCTGCGGCCAGGCGACGGAAAGGCGGCGGTCGAGGTCACGGATGAGACGAAACCGTTCACGGCTGTGGTTGCCGAAGCCCTTGGACTGAAGTCGCTGCGGATCATCGCCACCGGCGGCGACCACTACGAAGCCGAGCGCGAGCAGTGGGATGACGGCAACAATGTCGTTGCGGTCGAGCCCGGCGTGGTCATCGGCTACGACCGCAACGTCTACACCAACACACTCCTGCGCCGCGCCGGAATTGAAGTGATCACGGTCGAAGGCGCCGAGCTTAGCCGCGGCCGCGGCGGCGGTCACTGCATGACCTGTCCGATTGTCCGCGACCCGATTTGACCCGAAAGGAAATCCCCATGGCGATCAATCTTCATGGCCGCTCCGTCCTGACCCTGGACGACCTCACGGCCGACGAGATCCGGTTTCTTCTCAAGCTCGCCGCCGATCTCAAAGCGGCCAAGCTCGCCGGGCACGAGATACCGCGGCTTGTCAGAAAGAATGTCGCCCTGATCTTCGAGAAGGATTCGACGCGCACACGCACGGGTTTCGAGGTGGCGGCCTACGATCAGGGCGCCCACGTCACTTACTTTGGCCCCACCGGCAGCCATATCGGCCACAAGGAATCCATGAAGGACACCGCCCGCGTGCTTGGCCGGATGTACGATGCGATCGAGTATCGCGGCTTTGGCCAGCACCAGGCCGAACTGCTTGCCGCGCACGCCGGCGTGCCGGTCTACAACGGTCTCACCGACGAGGCGCATCCGACGCAGATCCTCGCCGACCTCATGACCATGCGTGAATTCACGCACAAGCACCTGTCGGATATGACCGTCACCTTCGTCGGTGAAGGTCGGGACAATGTCGCGCTGTCGCTGGCACTCGGAGCAGCCAAGGTCGGCATCGACATGCGCATCGCATCGCCGAGGGAGCTTTGGCCGGACGAGGAATTCTGTGCCCATGTCCGGGACCTGGCAGACCGCGGCGGTGGCCGTTTCCGGCTCGACGAGGATGTGGCTGGCTGCGTCCAGGATGCCGATTTCATCTACACCGACGTTTGGATGTCGATGGGCGAGGACAAGTCGGGCTGGGCCGAGCGCATTCGCCTTCTGATGCCCTATCGTGTCACCAGCGAGGTTATGGCTGCCTCCGGCAATCCCCACGTCAAGTTCATGCACTGCCTGCCTGCGTTCCACGACACCGATACCGAGATCGGCGCCTTCATTGCGAAGGAACACGGCATCGACTGCATGGAGGTCACCGACGAGGTGTTCGAGTCGGGTGCGTCGATCGTCTTCGACCAGGCCGAAAACCGCATGCACACGATCAAGGCCTTGCTCGTCGCCACGATCGGCAACTGAGATGCGGATCGTCGTTGCGCTCGGCGGAAACGCACTGCTGCGCCGTGGCGAACCCATGACGGCCGGGAACCAGCGTGCCAACATCGTGCGCGCTGCGGCTGTATTGGCGGATCTGATCGGCGAAGGGCACTCGATCATAATAACGCATGGCAACGGACCGCAGGTGGGACTTCTGGCCCTCCAGGCCGCAGCAACTTCAGATGGCCGCACATTTCCACTCGATGTGCTTGGCGCCGAAAGCGCAGGCATGATCGGCTACGTCATTGAGCAGGAACTCGGCAATCTCCTCAAAGAGAGGCTTTTCGCGACCCTGCTGACGCAGGTGAAGGTCGATCCGCACGATCCTGCTTTCGTTCACCCGACGAAGCCTATCGGCCCGGTCTACGACGAGGCAACGGCACGCAAGCTTGCCATCGAACGCCGCTGGCGGATTGCGCCCGATGGCGACAAATGGCGCCGTGTCGTGCCCTCGCCCAGGCCGCTGGAGATCCTGGAAGCTGCTGTGATCTCGTTCCTTGTCGAACGCGGTGTGATCGTCATCTGCACCGGCGGCGGCGGGGTTCCAGTGATAGCCCGGGTAGATGGCAGTCTTTGCGGCGTGGAGGCCGTCGTCGACAAGGATCTGGCAAGCTCGCTTCTTGCGCGTCAATTGAAGGCCGACATGCTGCTGTTGCTGACCGATGTCGACGCCGTCTATGTCGACTACGGAACGGCGACTGCTCGGGCGCTCCGACGCGTGAGCCCCAAGGAGCTATCCGGGAAGAATTTTCCGGCCGGCTCCATGGGACCGAAAGTCAGCGCTGCAATCGAATTCATTGAAGCGACAGGCAAGCCTGCGGCAATCGGCAAGCTTAATGACGCCGTCGAAATTGTGACGGGCGAACGCGGCACCTGGTTCGAAGCCGACGCTCTGCCCTCACCCATCGAGCCTCGGAGGTTTTAGGCAGCCACGACACCGACGACATAATTCTTGCCGTAGGCTTTGGCGCATTTCGGACATGTCGTGTAGAAGAAGTACACGTCACTTGGCTCGGTGCTTCGAGCACGCGCAATCTGCCGCATCTCTTCGTCCCAGGTCCTCGCCTGGCTGAACGGCCCCTCGAACACCTTCGTCACATAGTTCCCACTCAGCGTGGTCATCTCTTCGTCGGGGACAGGTTTCGCAACCGCAAACAGATGCTCGCTGCTCCAGGGTGAAATGTCCCTGCTCAGCACAATGAATTGATCTTCGTCCGAGGCGCCGGCGTCTTCGATGTGCTTGTTAACGCGCGCGAACACGCTGCCCATATTCATCGGGATATGCATGACGCTGTGGGTCGTGGCCTTGACGAACCGCTTGTCGTTGAAATGCAGATCCTGACCGTCCCAGCCGTCGGGACTGAACCTGGGGCAGCAACCGGTCGTGTTGACACTGGCGTCGTACCGAGGTGTTTCATTCGTCCGCATGGCCTGTCCTCAATTGAACCGCCATCTGACGGGCAATGATTCCGGCCATCATTGATCTCTGTCAACATCGATGCGCATCAAAGCGGCTGCCGCCCTTGTTCCTCGACTGTTTTCAACCGGACGACTGAAACGGAGCAAAGGGCCTGTGCAACGACTTTGGTCGAGACGCTGCCGAGGTGACGGCGGATTACCGACGACGCTCGGGCTCCAACGACGATGTGTCCGACGTCATTGTGCTCGGCGTAGTTGAGAATCGCATCGGCGGGACTGACCGCCTCAAGCACGTGATAGCTGATGCGGTCTTCCGGCAGATGCAGTGGACGAGCCCAATCCTTCATCGCGACGAGCCGCTTCAGGTAAACCGAGCGCCCGGTCTCATCCGCTGCCGGCGTCCCGCCGATGATTTCGGTTTTCAGGACCGTCACGCAGGCCAACCAGGAATCCTCTCGCGAGGCAAGCACGCGGGCGGTTTCGTTGAGAACCTCGCCTGCCAGCGCATCGCCGCCATTGGCCAGATCGACCGCGGCAAGGACAATTGAAGGGCCGGCGTGTGTCCTCGACGAGGTCGACCTACCGACAAGCGATCTGTCATCGGTCTTGCGAAACAGCTTGGCGATGGCGGCCCACAGCCCCTCGTCCCGGGGCTTGCGCTTGGCAATCACCACCTGATCCGGGTTCTTCAGATCGGACAAAACATGCGCCGCCTCGGCATATCGTTGAGACCTGTCGACCTCCATGCATCGCAGGATGATGGCCTCCAGCCACCGCGGAACGGTTTCGTTGATGTCTCGCGGCGGCTTGGGCGCATGATAGAGCCTGCGCTTCATTCCCGCGAAAGTCGCCGGTCGCCCGAACGGCTCCTCGCCCGTAGCCAGCTGATAAAGGATGCAACCCAGTGCGAACAAGTCGCTCGCGGGATCGGATCGTTCGCCAAGCACCTGTTCCGGCGCAATATAGGCGGCGGTGCCCATCGGCACCGAGCTTTCCGCGCCGAGAAGATCGGGAAGCTCTGCATGCCAGGCGAGCCCGAAGTCGAGAAGCACCGCGCCGCGCTTGGCGAGAATGATGTTCTCGGGTTTGAGATCGAGGTGAACGACCTTCTGCCGGTGCAGGGCGGCGAGTGCCCTGGCGATCTCGGTGCCGATCGTTGCCACCTCGTCCACAGGCAGCGGTGCGTTGCCGACGATACCCGCCATGCCCGAACCGGCCACGAACTCCATGGCTATGTAGGGAACCCGCGCCAGGCTGCCGGATGCCGCGAAACGCGGCACATGCGGTCCCGACAGCCGTTTCAGGATCAGTTCCTCCGCCTCGAAACCGAGGATGACCGAAACATCCCCGCCCGGGTCGAGAAAGGGTATCTTCAGCACAAGCGGGAAGTCATAGCGCGGATTGGTCACCCGCCACAGCGATGCCATTCCGCCGGATGGCAACTTTTCGACCAGCTCGAACCCATCGATGACTGTCCCCGCCTCAAATCGTTGCATCAAATATGTCTCCTCGAAGCCTAGCGGCCGATCCTCAGGCGCATGCCAAGCCATCCAGGCAGGCCGGCGGCCTGGATCTTGCGGCCTGTCTCTTCGTGATCATAGGGAACACGCACCATCGTGACCTCGCGCCGCTCCGTGTCGATGAGAACAAAGCATGCCGCCGGGTTGCCGTCGCGCGGTTGACCGACCGCCCCGGCAATCACAAGGTGCCGCCTCAGTTCGGACAATGGCGCCGCCACATTGTCGAGCGGCTGGAAATGCATCGGCCGGCGCACGGGCAGCGTGTAGTAGATGGCCGGAATGTGCGTATGGCCGCAGAAAATGAAACGAGCATCGGTTGAAGCCAGGCAGCGTTCCGCCGCATCCACGTCACGTATATAGGGCCATTTTCCTGGCCGTTCCGCGCTGGCGTGCACATAGAGCCGGTCTTCAGATTGCAGCGAAAGCGGCAACCGCGCCAGGAAATCGAAATGCGCCGGAGCAAGGCATTTGCGGGTCCACTGGACAGCAAACCGCGCATTCTCGGTCATGTCGCGTAGGTTCCGCGCCACCGCCTCATCGTGGTTGCCCATGATGCAGAGCGCGCCTTGCGCCGTCAGATCGGCAGCCCTCTCGACCACGTAGATGGGGTCGGGACCGTAGCCGACCAGATCGCCGAGCAATACCAACTCGTCTGAACCACGTTCGTGAACAACCTCCAGGACCGCGTCGAATGCCTCGCGATTGGCATGGATGTCAGACAGTATTGCAATGCGCATTCAATGTCCCATCCCAAGCACCGGCGAAACATAGTACGGCGAATACAGCGAGTGATTTGATCCTGCTCAAAGCCCGCGCGCGATCACCGGGAGGGTCTCCGACATAGTGGAATGTGATCTTCGACTGTGCGGACATCGGGTACTGGCGCCATATAATCTGTGCCGGAATATGATCCCAGTAAGGCAGGGCGCCGCGGATCAGAAGACGAGCATCTCCCTGGCCACGGCTTTCTTCATCCGCAGGGATGATAAGCACATCGATCCCTGAGTTTCGGGCCTTTACTACTTGTTCGCCACGCAGGTTGCCATCAACATCGATCGCAACGGTGCGCGATCGTTTATTCAGTCGAAGAAATCGGCGTCCTCTTCCCTAAGATACTTCTTCGCGCCCGCGGCATCGATGTCGAGGCCCAATCCTGGAGCTTCGAGCAAGTCGATCATCGAATCCCTCACGATCCGCGTCGGCAGGCCGACAACGATATCCTCCCACCAAGGGTCGGAGGCGCTGGGATATTCGAAGGCGATGTAGTTGGCGGGCAGTGTGGCGCAGACATTGATCAGCGCGCCGAGGCCAAGGAGGCCATTCGCCGTGCCGTGCGGCGCCATCATGATCGAGTGCATGTAGGCATGCTCGGCCACCCATTTGAGCTCGGCGATGCCGCCTATGTCGGCGGGGTCCGGACCAATGATGCGGACCGCCTGCGTCTCGATCAGTTCCTTGAAGTTATGACGCAGGTAGATCTGCTCTCCCGTGTGGATGGGGGTGGACGTGGATGTCGTGAGTTCGCGGTAGGCCTGCGGATTGACCCAGGGCACGTAGTCGCCCGTCAGCATGTCCTCCAGCCACATCAGATTGTATTTCTCGACTGCCCGCGCGAAGCGGATCGCGTCCGGAAGGAACCAGCCAGGGCCACAATCCAGGGCTAGAGAGACCTGGTCGCCGAGCACCTCTTTCATGGCGATGACGCATTCGATCATATGCGCCATGCCGCGCTCGCTGATCTGCCCTTGGTCCATCGCCCCATGATAGGTCGGCGGCTGACGGACGCCATAGTGGAAGTCGGGCACGCTCGTCTTCATGTTGGAGTGGAAGCTGATGCCCTGCTTGACCATGAAGAAGTTTTCGGGCCGCTCCATCATCCATTTGACGTCTGCCGCGTAGTCCTCGGGCCTGTCGCCGGTCCTCTTTTTTCGGATGGAGCCGTTATAGACCCGAACCTTGTCGCGCACCTTGCCGCCGAGCAGCTTGTAGACCGGAACCCCGGCCGTCTTGCCGGCGATGTCCCAGAGAGCGTGCTCGATGGCGCTGACGGCGGCACCGTAGGGCTTGAACGAGCCCCGCTGGCGGATCTTCAGCATGCAGCGTTCGACGTCGGTTGGGTCCTCGCCGATCAACGCCTCACGGAAATGCAGGACCCAGGGCTTGAGATATGGCTTGGTGTATTCAACCTCGCCGAGGCCATGAAGGCCTTCGTCGGTGACGATGCGGACGATGGGATGTTTGCCGATGACGGCGCACCGGAGATCGGTGATCTTCATGCTTCCCCTTTCTTGCCTTCCCTCAAAAGGTGGGCCTTCCCTCGAGAGGTGAGGCGGTCAGCTCCAGGTCCGGTCCCAGGAATATTCGTCGTCCCAGTGATCGGTCGGCTGCCAGATGCCTTTGATCCCTTCCTGCAGGTGTTGGCTGATGACTTCATCAACCACGTCGTCGATGCCCAGGCCCGGCTTGTCGGGCACGGTGATGAACCCGTCCGTGACCAGCGGCTTGGGCAAGCCCGTGACGATATCGTCCCACCAGTCCACTTCCACGCTGTGATATTCGAGCGCCATGAAGTTTTCCGTGGCCACCGCGACATGCGCGGCGGCCATCGCGGCGATCGGACTTTCCGCCATGTGAATGGCCATGGCAACGCCATGGTCCTGCGCCGCGTCGCCGATCTTCTTGGTCTCGAGTATGCCGCCTGACGTAAGCAAGTCCGGGTGGATGACCGAGATGCCTGAGTTGAGCAGCGGCTCGAAGCCTTCCTTGAGGTAGATGTCCTCACCCGTGCAGATCGGCACGGACGTTGCCTCCTGCAACCGCCGATACTGCTCGGCGTACTGCCAGGGGATCACGTCCTCGAGCCAGGCCGGTGCGTATTTCTCGATCCGCCGGGCGAGACGGATGCCGTCCTGCAGCGAGACGTGGCCGACATGGTCGATGGCGAGCGGAATCTCGTAGCCGATCACCTCGCGGACCTCGTGGATATACTGATCGAGCAGGTCGATGCCCTTTTCGGTGAAGTGGAGGCCCGTGAAGGGATGCGGCACGTTCTGCGCGTCATAGGCGAGATTGCGAGCCTTGCGCTCTTCGAGGGATGCGCCACGGCCGCGCGGGTTAGCGTAAAACCCTTCGAGCACGCCGGCGGGAGCGGCCACGGCGCCCGGGACATGGGCGATCTGCATCAAGCCAAGGTCCATCTTGAGGAAGGTGAAACCGCGGTTCATGCGCTCCTTGAGGCGCTTTCCGGTTTCAGTGCCGCTCGGTTTCTCGGCATCGGTATCGCAATAGACGCGCACGTGATCGCGAAACTTGCCGCCAAGCATCTGGTATATCGGCACGCCATAGGCCTTGCCCGCGAGATCCCACAGCGCGATCTCGACTGCCGAGACACCACCACCCTGCCGCCCATGGCCCCCAAATTGCTTGATGCGGCGGAACAGTCGGTCAATGTCACAGGGATTCTCGCCCAGCAACCGGCTCTTGAGCATCAGCGCATAGGTCGCGCTGGCGCCGTCGCGCACTTCGCCCAGGCCGACTATGCCCTGGTTGGTGTAGATCTTGAGCAGCGCCGAGGTGAACGGCGCGCCGGCGATTTCGGCTACCCGCATGTCGGTGATGCGAAGGTCGGACGGCTTGGAGTTGGTGTTCACCCGATTGAGCGTTTCGTCGGCGCTGCCTGTATTTGGCATGGCTTATCCTCGTTCTGGTCGGCGGGCTTGTTAGCCGCATGCCCGCACAGGTCGTTGCTAGCCCAATTCAATCTCATGGGCCTGCAGGTAGTCGCGGTCCATCTCGATACCGAGACCAGGCTTCGACGACAGCTTGAGGCTGCCGTTCGACACGTCGAGTGGTTTGTCGATGAGATGATCGTATTTGCCCAGGTTCCACTCTGACGTTTCGAGCTTGTAGAAATTGGGAACGGTCATCATCACCTGCGCTCCCGCGACCACGTTGATCGGCCCTGCGGCGTCATGTGGCGAGACCGGGATGTAGTAGGCTTCGCACAGGGCGGAAATCTTCTTGAGTTCGGTAATGCCGCCGGTCCAGGTAACGTCCGGCATGATGTAGTCAGCGAGCCTGTTCTCGAGTACCGGGACGAAATCCCACTTCGTGTGGCCGCGCTCCCCCCACGAGATGGCTGTACTGACCTTCTCGCGCACCTGCTTGAGGGCGTTAAGGCTCTCGGGCGGACAGGGCTCTTCAAACCAGTCGATCTGCCCGGCTTCATCGAGGCTCCGACAGAGGCGAATGGCGGTGGGAACGTCGAAGCGGCCATGCGCGTCGACAAGAATGTCGACATCGGGGCCCGCCGTTTCGCGGATCAAAGCCGTGAGTTCGGCGGCTTCGCGTTCGTCCTTGCGGGTCATGCCGCCATCGAGGTAGCCGTCCCGCTGTTCGCGCGATAGGCCGTCGGCGCTGCGGCCCTGGTGGGGGAATGGATCGAACTTGAGCGCGGTGTGTCCGGACTCGACGATATCCAGAATCTCGCGGACCACGGCTTCCTTGCTGGTAAATTTGGCCTGGTTGGGATGGGTGTAGAGCGCGATTTCATCGCGCACCGGTCCGCCCAGCAACTCGTATATCGGCTTGCCGAGGACTTTGCCCCGGATGTCCCAGAGGGCGATGTCGATGGCGCTCACGCATTCGACGGCGGCGCCGCGGCTGCCCATGTAGGTGAAGCTGCGGAAAATCTTGTGCCAGAGATGCTCGATACGGGCTGGATCCTCGCCTGTCACGGCGACGCCGATCTGCCGCAGGATCGTGCAAAGGGCGCGGTTGGCGAGCCTTGTGGTGGTGGTGATCTCTCCCCAGCCACTCACCCCTTCGTCGGTCGTCACCTCGACGAACAGGAACTCTCCCCAATAGGATGCATCTGACTTGATCAGCCACGGCCGAACGCTCGTGATTTTCATCTCAATTTGCCTCGATTGAAATAGTCAGGCCACGATGTTCTGGACTGGGGATCTATCCAGCCCGAGCGGCGTTGCGCGCACGCATCTGTTCGAGAACGTGCCGGCCGGAACCCTCGACGTGGCGGGAAACGAGTTCGGCCGCCTTGTCGGCTTCTCCCGCCTTTACGAGCGCGATGAGTTCGCGGTGTTCACGCATGATGGCGGCCCGCCGCGCGAGCGTGAAATTGAAACGCCGGCTCACGGCTCGCAGCACTTCGCGATGCTTCCACCAGAGCTCGGCGGCATGGCGGTTATAGTGACGCTGGTACATCACGGTGTGGAAGGCGGTATCCAGCTCACTGTGCCGGAATGTGTCGGCGAAGTTGTTTTCTTCAATCAGGCCTTGGAGACGTTCGAGTTCGGCAATGTCCTCGCCGGTAGCCATATTGACAAACCATCGCGTCAGGGCTGGCTCGATCAGGACACCGATCTCGTAGATATCCCGGACAAAATCCTGATCTATGGGGCGGACGCGCGCCCCGCGGTTGGCGACAAAGGTGACAAAGCCCTCCCCACGCAACAGCTGCAGCGCCTCGCGCACGGGGTTGGTCGAGGTGCCGTGACGCCGGGCGAGATCGGTGACCACAAGCCGTTCGTTGGCGGCAAGTCGTCCCTCGATGATGTCTTCCCTGATCCGTTCATAAAGCGAGGCGCCCTCGCTGGAGGCCCCGATGGGATCAATCCCCGCAGGCGGCATGGCTTTGAAATCGCTTGTTTCGGCCAAGGCCGGCTCTCCAAATTAATACACATCTTGCCCGATATCACACACGGCTTTTGCAAACAATGTACGATCCGGTGCGTTGACAGGCAATCTATGATCTGAAAACGTACTAAGTGATCGATGGGGTACATAGAGCCGAGACGACTCCCCGCGGTCGACAAGCAACGACCGCTTTGCCTCGGCCCAAGAGCGGCATGGGAGAACCAGGAGGATACCTATGACGAGGATTACACTCGGCAGTGCGGTCCTGCGCGGCACTGTCGTCCCTGTGCTGGTAGCATCGCTGATGTCCACATCGGCGCTGGGCGCGCCACCGGTCGACCTGAGCAAGTGGTCGCCCGAATATGTGCGCTCCATCGCGGGCACACAGGATTTCGACACGGCGGCCGATTGCGCCAAGGTCACCCCGCTCGACTACAAGGGGCGACTGACTTTCTGGTATCAGGGCGTGTTCGAGGGCGACCCCGACCTCCTGCGCCAATACTACAAGGACTTCTTTGAGACCTTCCGCAAGACCTATCCGAACATCCAGCTCGAGGATCAAGCCCTCACCTATAACGACCTTCTCGACAAGTTCCGCACGGCGCTCCTGGGCAACGCCGCGCCGATGGCGGTGCGCCTGCAAATCCTGGGTGGTACCGAGTTCGCCTCAAAGGGTTACTTGGAGCCGCTCAAGCCCGAGGATGTGGGGTACTCGGCCGAGGATTTCTGGCCCGGCGCCATGAAGGCCGTGACCTGGGAGGGCGTGACCTACGGCATCCCGACCAACAACGAGACGATGGCGTTCATCTGGAACGCCGACATCTTCAAGCGTGCGGGGCTCGATCCGGACAAGGCTCCGGCAACTTGGGACGACGTCGTCAAGTATTCCAAGCAGATCCATGACAAGCTCGGCATTGCCGGCTACGGCCTCGTGGCTCGCAAGAACGCAGGCAACACGCCGTATCGCTTCATGCCACAGCTGTGGGCCTATGGCGGCGGTGTTTTCGATGAAGCGGCGGTGAACCCGACTTATGATAAGGTCGAGCTCGATAGCCCGCAGAGCAAGGCGGCGCTGCAAGCCTCGTACGACATGTATGTTCGCGACAAGTCGGTTCCGGTCTCGGCGCTCACGAACCAGCAGGCCGATAACCAGCCACTGTTCGTCGCCGGCCAGCTCGGCATGATGATCTCGCACCCGTCCGACTACAATGTGATGCTGGACCTGCAAAAGAAGGCGACGGGCACCGACAAGGACAAGGCCCAGACCGTCATCGACAACATGCGCTACGGCCTCATTCCGACTGGCCCCGACGGCAAGCGCGCCGTCGTGTTCGGCGGCTCGAACATTCATATCCTGAAGCCCGAATATGTCGAGGGCGGCAAGGTGGACGAGCCGGCCGCGAAGGCTATCATCTGCATGTGGACCAGCCCGGAGTGGTCGTTGAAGATGGCTTACGCCGGCTCGAACCCCGGCAACCTCAACGGCTTCAAGACCAAATGGATGAAGGAGCGTCTGGACAAGATCAAGTTCCTCGATGTCACGACGTCGATGCTGCCATACGGCATCCCGTTCCCCGCGCTGCCGCAGTCCCCCGAGATCATGAACATCATAATCCCGGATATGCTGCAGAATGCCCTGACCGGAGCGATGACCGTCGACCAGGCTGCGGAGGACGCGGCCAAAAAGGTAAAGGACTTGATGGGCGGACTCTAGTCCGAGCCTGACCTGCGACCTGACCGGCTGCGCCGATCGTGCAGCCGGTTCGTTCCGAAGAATAAGGGCACGCCACAGTGACGATCGTGACCGGCAAGGCCGAGGCTCGCCGAAGATTGCAACCCGTTAGGGCCGGCGTGCCGCGGAAGATATGGGAGCATCGCGCTGACTACGCGTATGTGCTCCCTGCAATCGCCGTAATGCTCATCGTCATTGCCTATCCGATCTACTACACGATCGAGCTGTCCTTCTTCAAGACGCCGCCTGGCCTGCAGCTCCGCGACAAGAGCTTCGTCGGCTTCGATAACTACACGGCCATCCTCACCAGCGAGGTGTTCTGGAAGGTCACCTGGAACACGCTGATCTGGACACTGGGATCCACATTCATTTCCTTTGCACTGGGGTTTGGCGCCGCGCTGGCGCTTCACCGCGACTTTATCGGCCGTGGTGTCCTGCGCGCCATCCTGATCATTCCGTGGGTCATCAGCGCGGTTGCCGCCTCCTATATCTGGAAGTGGATCTATCATTCGGACTTCGGAATCATCGGCGCGGTGCTGGTCGGCCTCGGATTGGCGGACCGGCCGCCGAACTTCATCGACAACGTCAACACGGTGCTGCCCTCGCTGATCGTCGTCAATATCTGGCGCGAGTTTCCGTTCGCCATGATCATGATGATGGCCGGTCTGCAGACAGTCCCCGAGCAGTTGCTGCGCGCAGCGGAAGTCGACGGGGCCAATGCATGGCAGCGCTTCTGGCACGTCACCTTCCCGCACTTGCGCAACGTCTCGACGGTGACGATCCTGCTGCTTGCAGTCGCCAACTTCAATTCCTTCATCATTCCTTGGATCATGACGGGAGGCGGGCCATCGAACGCGTCGCATATCTGGATCACGCACATTTATGAGCTCGCCTTCGGCCGCCAGCGCTGGGGCGTCGCTTCGGCCTATTCGGTGCTCTTGTTCCTCATCCTGATGGCGCTTGGCTATTTCTATGTCCGCGCGTTGAGCGGCAACGAAGAAAAAGAGGGGAACTCATGAGCGCGACCGCCGAGTCAGCTCCTCGAGGCCAGACCCGTCGCCGCATGCGCGTCGACGGATGGCGATGGGCCGGGCGCATGTTCCTCGTGTTCATGCTGCTTTACACTGCGGCGCCGATGATCTGGATGCTGATCACCTCGATCAAGTCCGGATTCGCGGCGACCCAATTTCCGCCTCAATGGTGGCCGGACGAGCCTACCCTCGCCAGCTACCAGAAGCTGCTCGATCCGCAGAGCAGCGTCGGCCAGGACTTTCTCCGCTTCTTCTGGAACAGCCTGTTCGTATCGACCGTCACGACAGTCCTTTCGGTGATCGTGGCTGTTCCTGCAGCTTACGCGTTTTCGCGCTTCCGTTTCCCCGGCCGGAACTTCCTGTTCTTCGCCGTGCTGCTGCGCAACATGTTCCCGGCGGTGATCTTTCTCGTGCCGCTCTTCATCCTGATGCGCATGCTTGGGCTGGTGAACACACATGGCTCGCTTATCCTCACCTACCTCACCTTCGGCCTGCCGCTGGCAATCTGGCTGCTCAAGGGCTTCTACGACAACATCCCGGTCCAGCTCGAGCAGGCGGCGCGCATCGATGGCGCAACGCGCTTCCAGGCCTTCATCCTGATCGTGATGCCTCTCTCGACGCCCGGCATCATCGCCACCGCGATCTATTCCTTCATCGGCGCGTGGAACGAGTACATCTACGCCTACACCTTCCTCTCCAAGAACGACCAATTGACCCTGCCGGTCGGCATCCAGCGTTTCTTCTCGGAAAATACGACGGACTTTCCAGGCCTGATGGCGGCCAGCTTCATGATGAGCGTGCCCGTCGTGGTGCTGTTCCTCATCCTGCAACGATACTTCGTACGCGCCCTTACAGAAGGCGCGGTCAAGCACTAGGGAGTTGCCGATGGCCCACGTGGTCCTCAAAGATCTCGTCAAGACCTATGGCGGCTTCAAAGCTGTCAACGACGTTTCGCTGACCGTCAATGACGGCGAGTTCGTTGCGCTTGTCGGCCCTTCAGGCTGCGGCAAGACAACCACGCTCAATCTCGTCGCCGGGCTGATCCCGATCACATCGGGCGACATCGTCATCGGGGAACGGTTGGTCAACGATCTCGACCCTAAGGACCGGGACATCGCAATGGTGTTCCAGAACTACGCGCTCTATCCGCAAAAGTCGGTCTACAAGAACCTGGCGTTCCCGCTGCAGATGCGCAAACTGCCCCGGGACGAGATCGACAGGAAGGTCAAGGAAGCGGCGCGAGTGCTCGACATGACGCACCTGCTCGAGCGCAAGCCGCGCGAACTTTCGGGTGGGCAGCAGCAGCGTGTGGCGCTCGGCCGCGCCCTCGTCCGCGACCCGGCGGTGTTCCTCATGGATGAGCCGCTCTCCAACCTCGATGCCAAACTGCGCGTGCAGATGCGGTCGGAGATCAAGCGCTTCCACCAGGATCTCAAGGCGACGATCATTTATGTGACGCACGACCAGCTCGAAGCCGTGACCATGGCCGATAAGATGGCGGTGATGAACGGCGGCTACCTGCTACAATACGATTCACCGGCGCAGGTCTTTGCCCATCCGGTGAACATGTTCGTCGCCAGCTTCATCGGCAGTCCGGCGATGAGCCTTATTCCGCTGGAGGCGTCGACGGCAAACGGCAACACTGTGTTGATCGGCGCGGAGGGTTGGAGCCTCGAGCTGTCTCAACTGAACGCGCGCAAGGTCCAGGGCGCGACCAGCAAGAAAATCGTACTCGGAGCGCGACACTCGACGATCAAGCTGCACAAGAGCACAGTCCCCGGTGCCATTCCGGCCAAGGCCTATACGGTGGAACCAACAGGGGACGTGACCTTCGTACAGGCGTTCCTCTCCGGCGCCATCGTCAACATCAGCGTGTCCCCCAATATCGCCGTCGCACCTGACGAGCAGATCTGGCTCGAGTTCGACCAGGAGCGGATGCATCTGTTCGACGGCGAAACCGAAATGGCCCTCAGGGCCGACTGAGACAGGGCGGATGCGTGTGGAACGTGGGCGTGGATGACTACGAAGCTTAAGATCACCGCGATCAAGCCCTATCCAGTGTGGGTAGGAACGCGCAACCAGATGCTGGTCAAGGTCGAGACCGATCAAGGCATCTTCGGCTGGGGAGAGAGCGGGTTGAGCGGTCGCGAGAAGGCCGTGGCCGGCGCGGTCGAGCATTATCGCGAGTTCCTCATCGGTCGCGATCCCATGCGGATCGGGCGGATCTGGCAGGAAGCCTATCGCAGCCAATACTTCGAGGGCGGGCGGGTCCTGCAGGCGGCGATTTCCGCCATCGACATCGCCCTGCATGACATCAAGGGCAAGGCGCTGGAAGTGCCGGTCTACGAGCTGCTAGGCGGCAAACAGCGCGACCGCATCCCCACCTTCGCCTCGACCGGCGACGAGGCCGAGGGCGATATCGCCATCGAACGAGCCCGCGAACTGCGCGCACAGGGGTGGCAGGCGGTCCGCTTCTTCCCCGTCGGGCAGAACAGCAGGGACATCTTCGAGCCCCGCGAGTCGATCGGCGCTACCGCGAAGATGCTAAACAAGGCGCGCGAGGCGCTGGGCGACGAGGTCGTCCTCGGCCTCGACTATCATCATCGGCTGTCGGTGGCAGAGGCGGTGAGCTTCTGCAACAAGCTCGGCCGCGGCGTGCTTGATTTCCTCGAGGAGCCGATACGGGACGAGACGCCGGAGGCCTACGAATCCCTGCGCACGATGACCGACATCCCCTTTGCCATCGGCGAGGAATTTGCCAGCAAGTGGCAGTTCCTGCCCTACATCGAGCGCGGCATCCACCAGTTCAACCGGCTCGATGTTTGCAATGTCGGCGGGCTTACCGAGGCGATGAAAGTCGCTGGCTGGAGCGAGGCCCACTATGTGGACCTGATGCCGCACAATCCCCTTGGTCCAGTTTGCACGGCCGCGAGCGTGCATCTCGCCGCCGCGGTACCCAACTTCGCGTGGCTCGAGACGAGGGCGCCCGAAATAAAGCTGGGCTTCGACAATTCCGACTTCTTCCCCGTGCAGCCCCGGCTCGACGGGACCGATTATCCGGTCAGCGAGATGCCGGGGCTCGGCGTCGAGGTCAATGAAGAAGCGGTCAAGGCGGAGAGTTCGCGTTTCTGGGAAGCGCCTCACCTTAGGCGCCGCGACGGTTCTGTCACGAACTGGTAGTTTGCTTCAACGGAGTCCACAATGACGCATTCCCTCGACATCACGCGGCCGCCCAAGGATCTGATCGACGCGCTCAAGGAGATCGGCGCCGCGACCGTTGCCGGCACACTTGGCCACATGGGCTTCCGCAACCCGCACATGGTCGGTCCGATGGCGCAGAACCACGGGAAATCGATCGTCGGGCCGGCGCTGACACTGCAGTTCATGCCGCAGCGGCCGGACCTGTTCACCGAGGGTGAATATGCAGATCCGGAGACGCAACTGCACCGGCACGTGCTCTACCACGCGCAAGAGGGCGATGTGGTCGTGGTCGACGCGCGCGGCGACATGAGCTCGGGTGTCTTCGGCGATATGATGTCGACATATTTCAAGGGCAGAGGCGGCGCGGGCATCGTCATCGATGGATGCATGCGCGACCGCCCCAATGTCGAAAAGCTCGATCTGCCCCTATGGCTGCGCGGCTGGACGCCAAATTATCATGTGCAGACCAGCATCTATCCCAATGCCGTCAATGTTCCGATTGCCTGCGGCGGTGTCACGGTGATCCCCGGCGACATCATCGTCGCCGACGACGACGGCGTGGTGGTGCTTCCCGTCGCAATGGCCCCGCGGGTAATCGAAGAATCACAGAAGCATCACGACTGGGAGGAGTTCTCACGAGTGAAGCTATTGGAGGGCGGTCCGCTGCAACGCTACTATCCGCTGCATGACGATGCCCGCGGCGAATATGAGGAGTGGCGCAAAACCAATCGCCTGATGGATTGACGTGGAATCACCAGGGCACGGGCGCCAGTTTGCGGCAGGATTTTCGTTCGCGGATTAGCGGAGGTCAGCATGAACGCGGAGAGAAAGCCTGTCTACGACCCCCAGCAACTGGAGCCCTTGCTGATTTCGCGGCAGCACGCGGGCGACGTCGACGGCATGATCGCTCTGTTCGAACCCGATGCGGTGATCGACCGCGGTGGCGGACGGTTGCTGCGCGGCAGGCAGGCCATTCGCGGCTACTATGTCGAGATCGTCGCGTCAGGACGAAAGTTTGCCGTAGGCGAGCAGCGGCCGGCGCTCATTTGCGGCGATCTCGCGCTTACATCGACCCGACTTCCCGACGGTGACGTGACCAGCGAGGTAGCCCGGCGGCAAGGCGATGGCAGTTGGCTTTGGGTGATCGATCGCTATTCCGTGACTTGAGATAAGGCATTGACTATGGGCCAGCTCGTTTGGCTTGCCTCCTCGCCGGAGGCGCATAAGAGACCCTGCCACGGCCATCACGGGGCGCAGCTTCGAGGTCAACAGATCCGGCGCCTACCGCCTCAACGCCTGGACGTTTTCCGTGTTTTCGCCACCGATCGGCAGCGCCATGTCGTCGTCCAGCAGACGGGTGATGCGGGCAAATCCGGCAAAAGCTTTCCTCGCTTCCTCGGCCGACATGTTGCCGGACAGAGCAGCGGAGCAGCAATTCAAGGCGCATTGGTAAACCGGTCCGCGCCGCCCTGTTGGCCACTTGCGCAAGAACACCATCGCTTCGGCAACGCTGTCGATTTCCTGAACTGGGTATCCCAGCCCGGGCGCAAGGCGCACGGGCGTGAAGAAATGCAAGCGATCCATAAGTTTCCTCCCGGCCGATCGCCTCCGCTCGATCGAACCCCATTAAACTCCCGAATAGGCATTTGGTTCCAGAAAAAAGATGATCCCGCATAAAAAAGCTTGGTGGCGAGAAACGGGCAGACTTCGGCCCGCGTTTCTCGCGACAAAATCGGCGAAATTCGAATCGCCGTGGAGGTATCCCGGCTGCAGCTTACTCCTGCCGATAAGCGCGGTTCTTATTGAATATCTTTAAGGCCAAAGCCGGCAAATAGGTTGCTTGTCGGTTCCCCTGCGTCAGGCTTACCCTGCATGCGCCAACGCGTGAGGGCGCGTGCTGCAAAAGGGGGACATTGCAATGACAATACAAGGTGCTTCACCTGATCTGTACAACGAGGATCTGGCGCCAGCCAAAATTCGAAACTGGGGACCATTCTCGATCTTCAACGTCTGGACGTCGGACGTTCACAGCCTCTGGGGCTACTATCTGGCCGCCAGCCTGTTTCTGTTCTGTGGCGGCTTCGTCAATTTCCTCATCGCCATCGGCATCGGCTCGCTGATCATCTACGCGCTGATGAACATGGTCGGCTATGCCGGCGTAAAGACCGGCGTGCCCTACCCCGTGCTTGCCCGCGCCTCTTTCGGCATCTGGGGCGCCAACATACCGGCACTGGTGCGCGCGGTGGTCGCCTGCTTCTGGTATGGCGCGCAGACCGCCGCCGCCTCCGGCGCGATCGTGGCGCTGCTGGTCCGCTCGCAATGGTTTGCCGATTTCAACGCCAACACCCATTTCCTCGGCCATACCGGCCTGGAGGTGATCTGCTTCGTGGTCATCTGGGCGCTGCAACTGCTGATCATCCAGAACGGCATGGAAACGGTGCGCCGCTTCCAGGATTGGGCAGGACCGGCAGTCTGGGTGATGATGCTGATCCTGGCGATCTATCTCTGCGTCAAATCCGGGAGATTTGCCTTCACCAGCGACATCCCCATGGACGTGCTGCTGGACAAGACCAAGGATGCGGGCGTGCCCGGCACGCCGGGATCGTGGACGTCGCTGTTTGCGGTGGCGGCGATCTGGGTCACCTATTTCTCGGCGCTTTATCTCAATTTCTGCGATTTCGCCCGTTACGCGCCGGACAAGGCATCGCTGCGCAAGGGCAACATCTGGGGCTTGCCGATCAACCTGATCCTGTTCTCGCTGGTCGCCGGCGTCACCACCATTGCCGCCTTTGACGTCTATGGCGAAGTGCTGCTGCATCCCGACCAGATCTCGGCGAAATTCGACAGCTGGTTCCTGGCGGCGCTCGCAGCCTTGACCTTTGCGGTTGCAACCCTCGGCATCAACGTGGTGGCGAACTTCGTCTCGCCGGCCTTCGACTTCTCCAACGTCTTTCCCAGGCAGATCGACTTCAAGAAGGGCGGCTATATCGCGGCCGTGATCGCCCTGGTGCTCTATCCCTTCGCGCCATGGGAAGGCAGTGCCGCTTCCTTTGTCAACGTCATCGGCGCGACGATGGGGCCGATCTTCGGCGTGATGATGGTCGACTACTACCTGATCCGGAAGGGTGAGGTCGACGTCGAGGCGCTCTATCGCGAGGACGGCGAGTTCCGCTTCCAGGGCGGCTGGCACGTCAACGCCTTCATCGCCGCCGGCATCGGCGCCATCTTCTCGTCGATCCTGCCGAACTTCACCAACTGGCTGCCGTCCTGGTGGGGCGTCTATGGCTGGTTCTTCGGCGTGGCGATCGCCGGCATCATCTACTACGTCCTGCGCACCGCCGCTTTGAGCGCCGGAGCGAAGACGGCAAAGGTTTGAAATGAGGCAGTAGGTGCTAGGGAGCAGAGAACCGCTTCCTACTGCCTACTGCCTACTGCCTACTGCCTACCGTCCACCATCTCGGCCAGTTTGCGCACCGTGTTCCAGTTGCGCGATGTACCGATGCCCAGACGCTTGTGGCTGGTTGCCGTCAGAAGCCGTGAACTGGCGCGCGAGAAGACAATCCAGATATCGCCGCCGACGGCCTGCATCTTTTCGTCCTTGCCGACATAGGATTTGAGCGCCGCGATGGCTTCGTCGGGCACGGGCTGGCGCATCACCCGCACCGCCACCTGATCCGCGGTCGCATTCGATTCGTCCGGAAACGGATTGCCGGCGGCAAGCTTCAGCCAATCGTTTGCGGTGCGCACGATGATGTCGACATGCTTGCCAAAGGCTTTTTCAAACGCTGCCTCAAGCCGCTTTTCGAGCGTGGCGATCGAGGTCTTTTCACTCTCGAAGACCAGATTGCCGGTCGCCACCAGCGTGCGCGGGTTCTTCAGCCCGAGTTCTTCGGCCATCGCCTTGAGGTCGGCCATGACGACCCGTCGCCCCTCGCCCAGGATGATGCTGTAAAGCAGCGCGACATAGGTCTGCATGGTCCGACTGGGCTATGGGAGCTACACCAACCGGCTCTGCTCCACCGCCGCCTCGATGAAGCTGGCGAACAGCGGATGCGGGTCGAGCGGCCGGCTTTTCAGTTCCGGGTGATACTGCACGCCTATGAACCAGGGGTGATCGGGATACTCGACCGTTTCCGGCAGCACGCCGTCGGGCGACATGCCGGCGAACACCAGGCCGCAATCCTCTAGCCGTTCCTTGTAGTCGACATTGACCTCGTAGCGGTGGCGATGACGCTCGGAAATCTGCGTGTCGCCGTAGATCTCGGCAATCTTCGAGCCCTTGGCGAGTTCGGCCTGATAGGCACCGAGCCGCATCGTACCGCCGAGGTCGCCGGTCTCGCGGCGTTTCTCCAGCATGTTGCCTTTCAGCCATTCGGTCATCAGGCCGACGACCGGTTCCTCGGTCGGACCGAACTCGGTCGATGACGCATGCTCGACGCCGGCGAGCGACCGGGCCGCCTCGATGCAGGCCATCTGCATGCCGAAGCAGATGCCAAAATACGGCACTTTTCGCTCACGCGCGAACTTCGCCGCCAGGATCTTGCCTTCCGAGCCGCGCTCGCCAAAGCCGCCGGGAACCAGGATGCCATGCACCTTTTCCAGCCAGGGCGTCGGATCCTCCTTTTCGAAGATTTCTGATTCGATCCAGTCGAGCTTGACCTTGACGTGATTGGCCAGGCCGCCATGCGAGAGCGCCTCGATCAGCGATTTGTAGGCATCCTTGAGGCCGGTATATTTGCCGACAACGGCGATGGTGACCTCGCCCTCCGGATTGTGGATGCGGTTGGACACCGCCTGCCAGGGCTCCATGCGCGGCTTCGGCGCCGGATCGATGCCGAAGGCGGCCAACACCTCCGAATCGAGTCCTTCCTTGTGGTAGGCCATCGGCACATCGTAGATATGCGGCACGTCGAGCGCCTGGATCACGGCACTTTCGCGCACATTGCAGAACAGCGACAGTTTTCTGCGCTCTTCCTTGGGGACGGCGCGATCGGCGCGGACCAGCAATATGTCGGGCGCGATGCCGATGCCGCGCAGTTCCTTGACCGAATGCTGGGTCGGCTTGGTCTTCAGCTCGCCGGCCGTCGGGATGTAGGGCATTAGCGTCAGATGGACGTAGACGGCGTTGTTGCGCGGCAGGTCGTTGCCGAGTTGGCGGATCGCTTCCAGGAACGGCATCGCCTCGATGTCGCCGACCGTGCCGCCGATCTCGCACAGCACGAAATCATAGTCGTCATTGCCGTTGAGGACGAAGTTCTTGATCTCGTCGGTGACGTGCGGAATGACCTGCACGGTGGCGCCGAGATAATCGCCCCGCCGCTCGCGCTCGATGATGTTCTTGTAGATCCGGCCGGTGGTGATGTTGTCCTGCTGATTGGCGGAGCGGCCTGTGAAGCGCTCGTAATGGCCAAGATCAAGATCGGTTTCCGCACCATCGTCGGTGACGAAAACCTCGCCATGCTGGTACGGCGACATCGTGCCCGGATCGACATTGAGATAGGGATCGAGTTTTTTTATGCGTGCGCGATAGCCTCGCGCCTGCAGGAGAGCCCCAAGGGCCGCTGCGGCTATGCCTTTTCCAAGTGAGGAAACCACGCCGCCTGTGATGAATACATATCGCGCCATGGGAGTCATCGCTTAACGCGGCCGGATTGATTCCGCCAGAGAAAAAACCACCGCGAAGGTTTTTTCCCAAGAAGGCGCTTGGGTCGTGAACAAGCAAAACAAAAGGGCCGGCTGAGCCGGCCCTTTCGGCAGGATGACGAAAACGTCAGATGATGACGACCTTGGTGCCCACCCTGACGCGGCTGTAGAGGTCCATGACGTGCTCATTGATCATCCGGAAGCAGCCATTCGAGGCGCTGGTTCCGATCGACTGCGGCGCGATGGTGCCGTGGATGCGCAGATGCGTGTCCTTCTTGCCGTCATAGAGATAGATGGCGCGCGCGCCGAGCGGATTCTGGCCACCGCCAGGCATGCCGTCCTTGTACTGGCCGTAATGCTTCGGCTCGCGCTTCTGCATGTCCAGCGTCGGGATCCAGCGCGGCCATTCCTGCTTGTCGCCGACCGCGACCGTGCCCTTGAACTGCAGGCCTTCGCGGCCGACCGCGATGGCGTAGCGGCGCGCGGTGGACGACGATTCGACGAGGTACAGGCGGCGCGCGCTGGTGTCGATGACGATGGTGCCCGCGGCGTAGCCGCTGAATTCCACGTCCTGCGGCACGAATTCCGGCTTCACCTTGAACAGCTTCTTGGCTTCCCTCTTGGCGAGAGCCTGGTCAAGAGCCCGCGTCTCGGGGAGATATGAAATCGACGAAGAGGACGAGGTGCCGCCGAAGAGGCCGGCGAACAGACCGCCGCTGCTCGGCTGCTTCTGGCCGATAACCTCACTGCGCAGCTCGCCATTGTTGCCGGTCAAGGCAACGTTCATCGCCTCCGCCGGAAGCGGCTCGGCCGATTGGATCGGTTCGATTGGCTCGATGATCTTGGCAGCCTGCTTCTTGGCCAGCTTGGCATCGGTCACCTCGGTTGCCGGCACGCTCTTGCCCTTCTTGGCCAGGAACGCCTGACGTTCAGCGTCGGCCTTGGCCTTGGCCGCCTCGCGCATCGCCAGTTTCCTGGCTTCGAGCGCCTTGGCTTTGGCGGCTTCCTTGTCGGCAACGATCTTGGCCTCGATCTTCTTGATCTGGGCTAGATCGTCCGGTGTCGGGTTTTTCTTCTTCTTGAGAAGCTTCAATTGCGTCGCATCACTTTTGACGGCGACGTTGATGGCGGAGGTTGTTTCAACCGAAGGCTGTGCGGCCATATTGGCCAGAACGCCAGCGAAAGCGGGGGAACTCACGCCGAGTACGGCGCAAAGTCCAAGGAAAATGAAGCTGCGAAGCTGCATGGCGAAGATCCGATCGTTCTATGCTTGTTGCCCACGGCGTCGCCCAGCGCCCCCCAAGGGCGCCGGAAATGCCGCGCGCAATCTATAGTCGAATAAGCGCGGGGGCCTCAAGCGCGAGGCCGCGCCTCATCCCATCGAATCTTCGTGATCTTGCTGCATTTGCCGCGACTGTGTTCAAACGACCACAGATCGCGGCTTCAGGCGCCGAGGACTACTGGTTCGGAACCTGCGGGGTCGCCGGCGCGGCGGGAGCGGCGCCATTGGTTGCCGGCGGCGTCGAACCGGCGGCAGGCGCCTTGGCCGGGGCAGTCGCCGGAGCCGCGGCGTCGTTGCCGGATGGCGGCGTGGCGGTGCCTGCGGGCGCCGGGGTGGTCGTGCCGGGCAATTGGTTGAGCACACCCTTGCCTGCACCGTCCGATGTCGCCGGCACGCGGTCGAGGATGTCGATCGGCTTCTCGCCATAGCGGGCGACTATCGACAGTGTCAGTGACGTGGCGAAGAAAGCAGCCGCCAGTATCGCCGTCGCACGCGTCAGCGCATTGGCGGCACCTCGCGCGGTCATGAAGCCGGATCCGCCACCGATGCCAAGGCCGCCGCCTTCGGAACGCTGCAGCAGCACCACGCCGACAAGGGCGAGCACGACCATGAGATGGATGACGATCAGTACGGTTTCCATAGTTTATCCTGGCAAGGCCTTGCCCGGCCGCGGACACGACCGGTGAATTGGAGGCGGCTCAATACAATGCTTTGATGGCATTTCCAAGCCCGTGGCCGGAATATGGGAAGCAACGCCTTCTTTGCAACGATTTCCAGCGCCGGGAGCCCCATCCGGCGTGGCGAATATCTTCAACCGATATTGCGATAAGCCTCGGCGATGGCAAGAAAATCCGCCGCCTTCAGGCTGGCGCCGCCGACCAGCGCGCCGTCGACATTCCTGACCCCGAGCAGTTCGACCGCGTTGGAAGGCTTGACCGAGCCGCCATAGAGGATGCGCACCTTCGCCGCGACGCTGCCGAGCTTTTCCGACAGCTTTTCGCGGATATGTGCGTGTGCTTCGGCCACATCGGCCGCGGTTGGCGTCAGGCCGGTGCCGATCGCCCATACCGGCTCATAGGCAATGATGGTGTTGGACGGGGTGGCGCTTGGCGGCACCGATCCGTCGACCTGCCGCGACAGCACGTCGAGCGTGGCGCCCGCTTCACGCTGCTGCTGGGTCTCGCCAATGCAAATGATCGCCACGAGTCCGGCACGCCAGGCGGCGGAGGCCTTGGCCTGGACCGTCGCGTCATCCTCGCCGCGCTGCTCACGGCACTCGGAATGGCCGACGATGACGTGGCTGGCGCCGGCATCCCTAAGCATTTCCGCCGAGATGCAGCCGGTGTAGGCGCCGCTCTCCCTGGTGTGGCAATCCTCACCGCCGGCATGCACCGGTGTGCGCGACAGGATCTCAGCGGCGTGGGCAAGCAGGGTTGCCGGAACGCAGACCAGCGCTTCGGTCTCGGCATCGAGCCCACTCATGAAACCGTTGCCGATCATCCTGAGCTCGTTGAGCGAGGCACTGGTGCCGTTCATTTTCCAGTTGCCGGCGACAAGCGGGCGAATTCCTGGCGTCATGGTTTGCTTCTCCGGGCGATATCGGGCTCTGGCCCTCACTACCAAAATCAGCCCACAAAGCAATCGACAGTGGACCGGAAGGGCGCTATTGCGCTTGTTTCAGACTCGGCGCATGCGAAATTGCGCATAAATCGGAAGTAACGATGCTTGGTGTATTGAGAAGCGCGGCGGGTACCTGGGTCGCGAAGACGCTGCTTTCGCTGCTGGTGGTCAGTTTCGCCGCCTGGGGCATTTCCGGGCGGCTGATGGGCGGTTTCGCTGGCCATGATTCGGTCATAACCGCTGGCGGCACCAAGGTGTCGATCAACGAATACCGTCTCGCCTATGATCGGCAGCTCGCCGTTATGTCGCAACAGTTCGGCCAGCGTCTCAGCCACGAACAGGCAAAGGCGCTCGGCGTCGACAACCAGGTTCTGGCGCAGCTCGTCTCGGGCGCGGTCCTCGACGAACAGGCCCGCAAGCTTGGTCTCGGCCTCTCCAGGGACCGGTTGGCCGAGCTGACGCGCGAAGACCCGGCGTTCAAGGGCCCGGGCGGCCAGTTCGACCGCAGAACGTTCGAATACATGCTGCGGCAGATCGGCATGCGGCCGGAGGATTATCTGAAGAACCGTGCCCAGGTGGCGGTCCGCCAGCAGATCGTCGAGGCGGTCTCTGATGGTCTGAAAGCTCCGGACACCTTCTTCAAGGCTGTCGCGCTCTATCGCGGCGAAGACCGCACCATCGACTATCTGACGCTACCCAAGGCACTGGTCGAGCCGATCGAGGCACCATCCGACAGCGTGCTTTCCGCCTATTTCGGAGCCAACAAGAAGACATACGCCGCACCCGAATACCGCAAATTCTCCTATGTCCGCCTCGAACCGGTCGACATCATGGATACCACCGCCGTCACCGACCAACAGGTCAGCGACGACTACAACAAGAACAAGGCGCGCTACACCACGCCGGAGATGCGAACCATCGAGCAGCTTGTGTTCAAGACGCCGGATGCGGCCAAGGCCGCGCTCGATTCGCTTAAGACCGGTGCAACATTCGACAAGCTCGTCACGGCGGAAGGCAAAACCCCGGCCGACACGCTGCTCGGCACACTGGCCAAGGACAAGATCGCCGACAAGGCGGTCGCCGACGCGGCCTTCGCGCTCAATACCAATGAAGTCAGCCAGGTTGTGCAAGGTGCCTTCGGTCCGGTGTTGCTGCGCGTTACCGAGATCAAGCCCGAGGTGGTGAAGCCGCTCGCCGAAGTGTCCGACCAGATCCGCAAGGACCTGGCGCTGGGCGAGGCAAGCCGCATCCTTCTGGACGTGCGTGACAATTACGAAGACGCCCGCGCAGCCGGCGGTTCGCTGGCCGATGCTGCTACCAAGCTGAAGCTGAAGATCGTCACCATCGACGCCATCGAGCGCAGCGGCCTGAGGCCCGACGCAAGCATCGTCAAGGACCTGCCGCAATCACCGGAATTGATCAAGGCTGTCTTCGACGCGGAACCCAACACCGAAAACGATGCCTTGACCACGGCGGATAACGGCTTCGTTTTCTATGAGGTGGCCTCCATTACGCCAGCTCGTGACCGGACGCTGGACGAGGTTCGTCAGAAAGTCGTCGCGGACTGGACGGCGGCGGAGACCACCAAGCGGTTGGCCGCCAAGGCTGACGAGCTCGAAAAGCGGCTCAAGGCCGGCGCCACGCTCGACGTCATCGCCGGCGAACTGAAGCTGGAAAAACAGACCAAGCGCGGCGTCAAGCGCGAGGCCGACGATGTCGATTTCGGCAAGGAAGGCGCGGCAGCGATGTTCGGCGTCGGCGAAGGCGGCACCGGCTTGATCCCCTCGCCCACCGGCGACGGGCAGATCCTGTACAAGGTCGCCGAAGTGTTCGAGCCCGCAGGAGCCGATGCCAGCTCGGTGCCGGACGATGCGCGGAAATCCTTCACTTCCGGCATGTCTGACGATCTGCTCGACCAACTGGTGGCGCAGCTGCAGACGCAGTACGACGTTCGCGTCGACCAGGCCGCAGTCGCCCAAGCCTCGACAAGATGAGCGCGCTGAAAACCCATATCGCCAAGGTCGCGACCGGAAGCGCGCTCTCCTTCGAGGAAGCGCGCGAGGCCTTCGACATCATCATGTCGGGCGACGCCACCCCCGGCCAGATCGGCGGCTTTCTGATGGCGCTGCGCGTGCGCGGCGAAACGGTGAGCGAGATTTCCGGCGCCGTCGCCACCATGCGGGCCAAGATGTTGCGCGTCGACGCGCCTGACGGCGCCATCGATATCGTCGGCACCGGCGGCGACAATTCCCACAGCGTCAACATTTCGACGGCATCGGCTTTTGTGATTGCCGGCAGCGGTGTGCCGGTTGCCAAGCACGGCAATCGCGGCCTGTCGTCGCTGACAGGAGCCGCCGACGTGCTGGTTGCACTCGGCGTCAAGATCGACATCTCGCCCGAATTCATCGGCCGCTGCATCCACGAGGCCGGCGTCGGCTTCATGTTCGCGCCTGCGCACCATCCGGCGATGAAGCATGTAGGCCCGACCCGCGTCGAGCTCGGCACCCGCACCATATTCAACCTGCTTGGGCCCCTCTCCAATCCGGCCGGCGTCAAGCGGCAGATGGTCGGCGTGTTCCTGCCGGAATGGATCCTGCCGGTGGCCGAGACACTGAAGGCGCTGGGCGCCGAGCATGCCTGGGTTGCCCATGGCGACGGCTATGACGAGATCACCACCACCGGCGAGACACAGGTCGCCGAACTGATCGGCGGCGAGATACGCAGCTTCACCTTGACCCCTGAAGCGGTTGGGTTGGCGCGCCACACCAAGGATGAGTTGCGCGGCGGCGACGCGGACTACAACGCCAAGGCATTGCGCGATATGCTGGGTGGCGCTGCCGGCGCCTATCGCGACACCGTGCTGATGAATGCCGGCGCCGGACTGGTCGTGGCGGGCAAGGTGACGACGCTTGGCGACGGCATCGTGACGGCGGCGCAAGCCATCGACAGCGGCCGGGCGCTGCAAGTGCTCGACAGGCTGGTCGAGATTTCGAACGGATAGAGCGTGTCTGACATTCTTCGCAAGATCGAGGCCTACAAGCGCGACGAGATCGCAGCGGCAAAGGCGCGTGTGCCGCTCGCCGAAATCAAGGCGCGCGCGAAGGACGCGGACGCGCCCCGCGGCTTTCTTGCAGCGCTCGAGGCGAAGCAGAGATCGGGCAGCTTCGCGCTGATCGCCGAGATCAAGAAGGCGAGCCCATCCAAGGGCCTGATCCGCGCCGATTTCGATCCGCCCGCATTGGCGCGGGCTTATGCGAAGGGCGGCGCTGCCTGCCTTTCGGTGCTGACCGATGCGCCATCGTTCCAAGGCGCGCCGGAATTTCTCACCAGCGCAAGAGCAGCCGTAGCCTTGCCGGCGCTACGCAAGGATTTTCTGTTCGACCCCTACCAGGTCTATGAGGCGCGCGCGTGGGGCGCTGATGCCATTCTGATCATCATGGCGAGCGTTGATGACGCCCTGGCGAGCGAGCTTGAAGCAACGGCATTCGAACTCGGCATGGATGCGCTGATCGAGGTGCATGACGAGGCCGAGACGTTGCGCGCGGTAAAACTGTCATCGCAGTTGATCGGCATCAACAACCGCAATCTGAGAACATTCGAAACCAGCCTTAAAACCTCGGAGCGGCTGGCGCCGATGGTGCCGGGCGGCCGCCTGCTGGTCAGCGAGAGTGGTATTTTCACCCATGACGACTGCCTCAGAATGCAGAAGACTGGCATCGATACCTTCCTCGTCGGCGAGAGCCTGATGCGGCAACAGGATGTCACCGCGGCCACGCGCCTGCTGCTGACGGGCAAGGCAGCGGCCGAGGTGGTCTGACGATGACGGCCGCCCTCACCCATATCGACGCCCAGGGCGAGGCCAATATGGTCGATGTCGGAGACAAGGCGGAGACGACACGCACGGCGATCGCCGAGGGCTTTGTCGCGATGCGACCCGAGACGCTGAAGACGATTCTCGCCGGCAACGCCAAGAAAGGCGACGTGCTCGGCACCGCGCGCATCGCCGGCATCATGGCGGCGAAGAAGACGCATGAGCTGATCCCGCTCTGCCATCCGCTGCTTCTGACCAAGGTCTCCGTCGACATCGAGCCGGACCATGCTCTGCCCGGCCTGAAGGTCACCGCACTGGCGCGCGTCACCGGCAAGACGGGCGTCGAGATGGAAGCGCTGACCGCCGCTTCGGTGGCCTGCCTGACCATATATGATATGGCCAAGGCGGTGGACCGCGCCATGGTCATCTCCGGCATCCGGCTGGTCGAAAAGACCGGCGGCAAGTCGGGCTCGTACAAGGCAGGCGCCTGATGGCGCTTGTACCAATCGCCGACGCGCTCGAGCGCCTGCTCGAGGGTGCAGGGCCTTTGGCCGGCGAAAGCGTTCCCCTGTTCGAGGCGGCGGATCGCGTGCTGGCGGCACCGGTTGTTGCGCTGCGTACCCAGCCGCCCTTCAACGCCTCCGCCATGGATGGCTACGCAGTGCGCGCTGTCGATGTGGCGTCGGTGCCGTCGCGACTTTCGGTGATCGGCATGGCGCCGGCCGGGCGCGGCTTTGATGGCACGGTCAGCCACGCTCAGGCCGTGCGCATCTTCACCGGCGCACCACTGCCTGAAGGCGCCGACACCATCGTCATCCAGGAAAATGTCCGGGATCTCGGCGGCGGCGACATCGAAGTGATCGAACCCACCGCCGAAGGGCGCAATATCCGCCGCCTCGGCCTCGACTTTTCAAAAGGCGACGTGCTGCTGGAAAAAGGCCGCGTGCTCGACCCGGCGGCGCTGTCGCTGGCGGCATCGGCAAATCATCCACGGGTCAGCGTGGTGAAACGGCCGTTGGTCGCCATCATCGCCACCGGCGACGAATTGTTGCCGCCCGGCAGCGAACTCGGACCGGACCAGATCATCTCATCCAATGCCTATGGCGTTGCCGCGACAGCACAATCGGTCGGCGCCCGCGCGCTCGATCTCGGCATAGCCGCCGACCGCAAAGATGCGATTGCAGCCTTGGTGAAAAAGGCGGTCACTGCCGGCGCGGACGTCATCGTCACGCTTGGTGGCGCCTCGGTCGGTGATCACGACCTGATCCATGACGTGCTGACCGGCGAAGGCATGAAGCTCGGCTTCTGGAAGATCGCCATGCGCCCCGGCAAGCCGCTGATGTTCGGCCGCCTCGGCGATATCAGGTGCATCGGCCTGCCCGGCAACCCGGTCGCGAGCCTGGTCTGCTCGCAGCTCTTCCTGAAGCCGTTGCTGGCACGGCTCGGTGGCCGCGACCATCGCCAGGATATACGCCCGGCACGATTGGGCGTCGCTATGCCGGCCAATGATCTGCGCCAGGACTATGTGCGGGCGGTGGTCAGGGAAGATGACGGCGCGCTGGTGGCGACCCCGTTCGGCATCCAGGACTCCTCGATGCTGAAAATGCTGGCCGACGCCAACGGGCTGATCGTGCGGGCGCCGTTTGCCGCCGCAGCCGCCGCGGGCGAGGCCTGCAGCGTGCTGATGCTACGCTGAAGAACCGCCGGACAAGCCATTAATAGTAATATGGAAAACGATCTCGGTGCTATTCCGCGATCAAGGTCAGTGTCAGCGGATGCGCTGGATCGGCAAGGCCGTCGACAATGCTGTAATGATGCCGGTCGGGTTCGACCACGGTGCTGGTGGTGGCGCCAAGACCTGTCCAGATGTTGGCGAGCAGCGCGTTCTGGCGCAGGAATTCGGCGCGCTCGCCACCACCCACCCAGCAAGTGATGCGCGCACCATCCATTGGCCGCAGCAGCGCCGGACTTTCAGCCAATGCCTCCTCTTCGTCGATTGCCAGTGCCTTGTTCATCCCGGTGCGCATGATCGGACGCAGGTCGTGGAGGCCTGAAATCGAAACGACGTGGCGTATGCGCCGCGCCACATCGGCCGCCAGAGGCGTGGTTGTCGTTATCATGCGGGTGGCGAGATGGCCGCCGGCCGAATGTCCGGTCAGCATCAGCGGCCCGTCGACCATCGCCGCGGCCTTGCCGACAGCCGCCCCGATCTCCTGGACTATGCCGGCAATGCGTATGTCAGGGCATAGCGTGTAGGACGGCATCGCCACGGCAAAGCCGCTGCTGACCGCGCCATTGGCGAGGTGCGACCACAAACTCTTGTCGGTCTCCAGCCAATAACCGCCATGGATGACCACCACCAGCCCCTTGGGCGCGGCATTGGGAAGGAAAAGATCGAGCCGATTGCGCCGCCCGTCGCCATAGGCGATGTCGAGCCGTGCCCGGCCCTCCACCGAGAGCGCATCACGAAATGCTTGCGCTGGCTCCGCCCACGCGGCCGGCCAGCGGTCGCTGCCGGCGATGTTCGCGCCATTGGCATAGGCATCGTCCCAATCGACAATGTGACGTTCGAACATCTGTGCCCTCCCCAGAACGGCATCGCTTGTGACCTAGCAATGACCACCGCCACGCCATGCGTCAATGCTCCGGAACAAAACATTTTAGGCTTGAAACAAATTTCGACTGGTGCGATCCTGCCATGACGAACAGCCGACAAAATGGGAGGTCTGCTGTGCTGCCCTGACCTGCCGGATGCTCATCCTTTTTCGGTGGCATCGTCGAGCAGGCACGATTGGTGGCGCGAAGCCTCCCGCGAAAGACAGGAACTTCAAATCCACCACACCGGCCAGGCGCCTCGCGCACCGGCCAGGCAGCAGACGGGATAGCGGCGACATGCTTGGGCCTTCAGCGCATATCGACACGTTCACGCGCGATCACTTGCCGCCGCCGGAGCAATGGCCGGACTTCCTGCTCGAAGGTTTCGACTATCCCGAACGCCTCAACGCCGGCGTCGAACTGACCGACAGGCTGGTCGAGAAGGGCCTCGGTGACCACACCGCGCTGATCGGCAATGGCCGCCGCCGCACCTACAAGGAACTGTCCGACTGGACGAACAGGCTGGCCCATGCGCTGGTCGAGAATTATGGCGTCAGGCCAGGCAACCGGGTGCTGATCCGTTCGGCCAACAACCCCGCCATGGTCGCCTGCTGGCTGGCCGCCACCAAGGTCGGCGCCGTGGTCGTCAACACCATGCCGATGCTGCGCGCCGGCGAGCTTGCCAAGATCGTCGACAAGGCGGAAATCACCATCGCCTTGTGTGACACCAGGCTGATGGACGAGATGACCGCCTGCGCCAAGGACAGCGCCTTCCTCAAACAGGTCATCGGCTTCGACGGCACCGCCAACCATGATGCCGAACTCGACCGCGCCGCTCTCGACAAGCCGGTTACCTTCACCGCCGTCGACACCGGCCGCGACGATGTCGCGCTGCTCGGCTTCACCTCGGGCACGACAGGCGTGCCGAAAGCGACGATGCATTTCCACCGCGACCTCCTGATCATCGCCGACGCCTATGCCCGCGAAATCCTCCAGGTGACGCCGGACGATATCTTTGTCGGTTCGCCGCCGCTCGCCTTCACCTTCGGCCTTGGCGGGCTCGCCATCTTCCCGCTGCGTTTCGGTGCGGCGGCGACGCTGCTGGAACAGGCGACTCCACCCAACATGATCCACATCATCGAGACCTACAAAGCGACGATCTCCTTCACCGCGCCGACCGCGTATCGCGCCATGCTGAAGGCCATGGATGAAGGGGCCGACTTGTCGTCGCTGCGCGTCGCCGTTTCGGCAGGCGAAACCTTGCCCGCGCCGGTTTTCGAGGAGTGGACGCAAAAGACCGGCAAGCCGATTCTCGACGGCATCGGCGCCACCGAAATGCTGCACATCTTCATCTCCAACCGCTTCATTGACATGAAGCCCGCGTCGACCGGCAAGCCGGTGGGAGGCTACGAGGCGCGCATCGTCGACGACGAGATGCGCGAGGTGCCGCGCGGCACAGCCGGCAGGCTGGCGGTGCGAGGCCCGACCGGCTGCCGCTACATGGCCGATGACAGGCAGAAAGAATACGTGCGCGACGGCTGGAACCTCACCGGGGACACCTTCACCCAAGACGAAGACGGCTTCTTCCATTTCGCCGCACGCTCCGACGACATGATCGTCAGCGCCGGCTACAACATTGCCGGGCCCGAAGTCGAGGCAGCACTCCTGTCGCATCCTGACGTCGCCGAATGCGCGGTGATCGGCGCGGACGATGCCGAACGCGGCCAGATCGTCGAGGCGCATGTCGTGCTGGTGCAGGGCGTGGCCCCTGACGCGTTGACCACCAAGCGCCTGCAGGATCACGTCAAGGCAACGATCGCGCCCTATAAATACCCGCGGTCGGTGAAATTCATCGCCGCTCTGCCCAAGACCCAGACCGGCAAGATCCAACGCTTCCGGCTGCGCACGGAGAAAATCAATTGAGCGAACCATACGATCCGGCGTCCGAAGGCGCACAGATGTCGTTCAACGAGCGCATGTCCTACAGCGACTATCTGCATCTGGAAAAGGTGCTGGAGGCGCAGACGCCGCTGTCGTCGGCGCATGACGAGATGCTGTTCATCATCCAGCACCAGACCTCGGAACTGTGGATGAAGCTCGCTTTGCACGAGATCGGTGCCGCGATCCGCTCGATCCGCGCCGATCGCCTCGAGCCGAGCTTCAAGATGCTGTCGCGCGTCGCCCGCATCTTCGAGCAGTTGAACAACGCCTGGGACGTGCTGCGGACGATGACGCCCAGCGAATACACCGAGTTCCGCGACGCGCTCGGCCAGTCCTCGGGTTTCCAGTCCTGGCAGTATCGCGCCATCGAGTTCATGGCCGGCAACCGCAACCTCGCCATGCTCGGGCCGCACAAGCACCGGCCAGACCTCAGCGGAAAGCTGGAGGCGATCCTGGCGGAGCCGTCGCTCTACGACGAAGCGCTGCTGCTCTTGGCGCGCAACGGATTCGATATCGGCGCTGATGCCAGGCGCACGGACTGGCGTGAGACGCGAACCGAGAATGAAGAGGTCCTGGTCGCCTGGCAGACCATCTACCGCGACCCGCAGCGCTACTGGATGTTCTACGAACTGGCCGAGAAGCTGGTCGACTTCGAGGACTATTTCCGCCGTTGGCGCTTCAATCATGTCACCACGGTCGAGCGCATCATCGGCCTGAAACGCGGCACCGGCGGCACGTCGGGTGCTTCGTACCTGAAGAAGATGCTCGAGGTCGTGCTGTTCCCGGAGCTGTGGACGGTCCGCACCCGGCTCTGACATCATCGAAATGAGAACAGGCACACCGAGGGGACGCGCTTGCAGCGGGAACCCTTCGCGAACAACCGAGGACTGAACGACCATGAGTGGAATTCCTGATCTCGCTGCGATCGAAGCGATGGATGCCACGGATCCGCTGCGTGCCATGCGCGATCGTTACATTTTGCCGGAGGGGGTGATCTATCTTGACGGCAATTCGCTTGGAGCAGCGTCTCATGCCGTTTTCGGCGAGCTGCAGCAGGCGGCGACCCAGGAATGGGCCCAGGATCTCATCCGGGCCTGGAATACAGCCGGATGGTTCGAGATGCCGATCGAACTCGGCGATCAGCTTGGACGCCTGATCGGAGCCGCGGCCGGCCAGACCGTCGTCTGCGACACGACGTCGACCAACATCTACAAGGTGCTGCATGCGGCGATGGAGATGCGGCCCGGCCGGTTGGCCATCGTCGCCGAGGGTGACAGTTTTCCCACCGACCTGTACATCGCCGAAGGCGTGGCCTCGACCCGGGATGGCGCCTTGCTGCGCCTCGCGGGCGTCGACGCGCCAACCATCGAAGAGCTGATCGACGAAAGCGTCGCGGTGGTGCTGGTCAACCACGTCAATTACAAATCCGGTGAACTGCGCGACATGACGGCGCTGACGCGCAAGGCTCATGCGGCCGGAGCGCTGATCGTCTGGGATCTCTGCCACACCGCGGGCGCTCTGCCGGTCGAGCTCGATCATGCAAATGCTGATTTCGCTGTCGGCTGCACCTACAAGTACCTCAACGGCGGTCCGGGCGCGCCAGCCTTCATCTATGCCGCCCAGCGCCACCACGGCGAGATCAGCCAGCCACTCAGCGGCTGGTGGGGGCATGCACGGCCCTTTGCCTTCGAACGGGGTTATGTTGCCGGCACCGGTATCCGCCGCTTTCTGTGCGGCACGCAGCCGGTCCTGTCGATGCGGGCGCTCAAAGGCGCGCTTGCCATCTGGAACGACGTCGACATGGCGGCATTGCGAAAGAAAAGTGTCGCGCTGACCGAACTGTTCATCCAGCTCGTCGAAGCGAAGTGCGGCGCCTATGGTCTCACGCTGGAGAGCACTCGCGACGCGACCAGGCGCGGCAGCCATGTGTCGTTCCTTCACGATCATGGCTATCAAATCATGCGGGCGCTGATCGAGCGCGGAGTGATCGGTGACTTCCGCGCGCCGTCAACCATCCGTTTCGGATTTACGCCGCTCTATGTCGGCTACAAGGACGTGTGGCTGGCGGTCGAGGTGCTGGAAGACATTCTGCGCACGAGTGCATGGAAGGACCAGCGTTTCGCCGTCAAGGAGGCCGTGACCTGACGCGGCCGTCCCGACGATCTGTTGTCGCGTCTTGCCCCCAGGTCGGATGACGGAGGACGAATTTTTCAACTCGCGAATGCGTTCGCCGCTGGTGGCCGGCGCAGGCTGCAATAGATTAACCAAGGTTGGCATTTTGGCTTCGTTTCGTTCACGGCAAACGAACGCCCGGAAAGCTGGAAATGCGCCCGTCGCGGATCCATGGGCAGCTCATGCCAGGCTTGAGCCAAGGGTGGGCCACAGCCCATTAACCATAACAATTTCAATGCCGGCAAGCGCATTGTGACGGCATACAGTCGTCGACGAGGCCCGCTGGCGAGCGCCAATAATTTCGACCCCCCTAATAAATTCATTAAACTTTAAACAGTTGCGGAACACAACTGGAACAGATAGTGTTTGTTCTGGGTTTGTTTTTCCGATTCTGGTTTCAGGTACCCTGGGGGCCGCCATGCTGACGCGCAAGCAACACGAACTGCTGATGTTCATCCATGAACGCCTGAAGGAAAGCGGCATTCCGCCATCCTTCGACGAGATGAAGGAGGCGCTCGACCTTGCCTCCAAATCCGGGATTCATCGTTTGATCACGGCACTGGAAGAGCGCGGCTTCATTCGCCGGCTGCCCAACCGGGCACGCGCGCTGGAAGTGCTGCGGCTGCCGGACTCGATCGCACCCGGCCTCAACGCGGCAAAGAAGTTCTCTCCAAGCGTCATCCAGGGCAGTCTTGGTCAGGCCAGTCTCGGCCAGGGCGGCCTTGGCCGGCAGATCAGGCCAGCGTCTTCGCGGATGTCTTCAGCAGGCAATGACGACGACGTGGTCGCCGCCGTGTCGATCCCCGTGATGGGGCGCATCGCCGCCGGTGTGCCGATCGATGCCATCCAGCACCAGACGCATTCGATCTCGGTGCCGCCAGACATGATCATGGGCGGCGAGCACTATGCGCTGGAGGTCAAGGGCGACTCGATGATCGAGGCCGGCATCTTCGACGGCGACACCGTCATCATCCGCAATGCCGATACGGCGAGCCCTGGCGAGATCATCGTGGCGCTGGTGGATGAAGAGGAAGCGACGCTGAAGCGGTTCCGCCGCAAGGGCGCCTCGATTGCTCTCGAAGCCGCCAATCCGGCCTATGAAACCCGTATTTTCGGGCCAGACAGGGTCAAGGTGCAGGGCAAGCTCGTTGGCCTGATCCGCCGCTACTGAGGCAGCTGCGGTTTAACGACTGGCTTCTCGGGTCTCTTGAAGGGCGGCAGGCCTCTCGCCTCGCGCGAAAACTTGCGTTGCGCGTGCCAGGGTCGATATGGCCTGTCCACGGCGAAGCTGATTGTCGCCGGCGTGGTCGCCGATTGGCGATCGAAGAAGACGGCAGCACTGCCTTTGCGGGCCAGTTGCCGTTTGGTGATGACCAGAACCAGCGGGTTGTGACAGGCGTCATAGGCCGTCGCGTCATTGATGACGATCAGGTCGGCGAAACCACAGGCTTTCCAGGTGTCTTTTCGGTCCTCGATATAGGCAATGAACGCGCCAGACGGATGCCTGGCGAGACAAACGCCTGATGTGCAATAGAACGGCGCTCCGGGCGGCATTTCAGCCGCATCCGCGACGTCGAATTGACCGTCGCCTTCGTCGAACACCTCCGGCACGATGATGCTTTCGGATGTCAGCGCACGCTTCCAGTTGTCGACGGTGAATTCGTTCGGCCTGGCCCGGCTGACCGCGAGTTCGCCGCCGCCGATCGGCAACGCAACCAGCCGTGCGTCCTCCGAGATCAGCACGTCGGGTGCGCGCGTGTCCGAGACCGTCAGCAGGCCGGCAAGCGCGAAAGGAAGAGCTGCCAGCCGCAGCCATGTCGTCGCCATCGTCGCGATGACAAGGGCAATCGCCACCAGAAGAACAGACTGCTGCGAAATCAAGCCGATTGCGTCGACTGGCGAACGCTCGGAAATCCATCCGGACATTGCGATCATCGCCGTCAGGCCTTTGCCCATTACATAAAGAAAGGGGCCGTCGGCGCCGAATGGCATCGCCAGTGCGCTGAGGACTGCGAAAGGCATGACGACCAGTGATACGATCGGCATGATCGCCAGATTGGCGAACAGGCTGAGCGGCGACACACGCTGAAAATGCCAGATGGCAAACAGCGCCGTGGCGCCGCCGGCGATGATGGAAGTCATGGAAAGGCCGCCTGCCGCCAGCAGGAATTTTCGCGTCAGGAAACCAGGCAGCGACCGCTTTGGCGGCGGTGGTCTCGTCTTTCCCGCACGATGCTCCGACCAGCCGGCATAGGCGCCGACCAGCGCCGCGGTTGCGGCGAAGGACATCTGGAAACTCGGGCCGACCACTTCATGCGGCGACACCACGATGACGGCGATCGCCGAAACTGCTAGATTGCGCATGGTGAGTGCCGCCCGATCGAACAGCACGGCAATCAGCATCACCGCCAGCATGATGAAGCTGCGCTCGGCGGCGACGACGACGCCTGAGATGATGAGATAGGCGGCGATCGAGAACAGTGCCGCGACGGCGGCGTATTTCTTGACCGGACGACGCGCGGAAAAGTCCGGAAACAAGGCGAAGGCGCCGCGCAGCAACCCCATGATGGTGCCGGCGACGAGCGCCATATGCAGTCCGGAAATGGAGATGATGTGGTAGATGCCGGTACGCCGCATAGCTTCGTTGATGTCATCGGGAATGCCGGCGCGCACGCCGACGATCAGCGCCGCGGCGATCTCGCCCTCGGCGCCACCGACGCTGCCCCTGATGTGGTCGGCAATCGCTTCACGGGCTTTTTCTATCCCCGAGGAAAGGCGGGCCGATATCGGCATGCCGCCGTCATCGGTGACGATAAGTTTTGGATTGCCGAGAAAGAACCCGCTGCCGCCGATGCCGGCGAAATAGCTGTCGAAGGAGAAGTCGTAGCTGCCCGGCCGCACCGGCCCGGTCGGCGGCAACAGCTTGGCATATCCAGTGATCAGGGAGCCGGCGATCATGTCCGCCGGGATCTTTCGCGCCGAAAGTCGCACCCGCTCCGGCGCATAGCGCAGTTTCGGCCTTGCAGTCGATGTGACGTCGATGGTCAGCCGGATACGACCGCTCTCCATCCGGTCGAGCGAAACGACGCGGCCGGTCACTTGCGTCGAGATTTCCGAGCCCAGCATCTGCGTTCCCGCCCGCCATGTCTCGACCTTTGCGGCGAGCAGGCCGAGCGCGCACAAAAGTGCCGCCATGAAGCACAGATGGGTTTTCGGCCAGGAACGCGAGACCAGCGCACAGAGCCCCGCCAAGATGACAACTGCGACAGGCTTTGCGAAGTCAGGTTCCGCCGCCAGCGAAAAATAGCCGATCGCTCCGCTCGCCAGGCAGACCGGCACCAGCAGGAAGGCCACGCCTCGGTCGAGTTCCAGGCCCGCTGCCATGGCCACGCCATGGCGCAGGCGCGGCAGCGAAATCCGGCCGATTTGCCGGCGTACGCGCACGATCCTGCCGACTTCGGCAACTGGAACCGGGGCGGAGGCATCCGCTTGCAACGGCGCCTTGCCGGGATCCGGCACGAGGGGCGATGGCGGCGGCAATGAAGCCGGCAACGGCGCTGCAAACAGGGACCGCTCGCTGACGCCAGTGACAGCGTCCTCGCCCTGATCCGAGCCCCAGCCTCGTCCAGCCATCGGGTCTGCCCCTTGCGCCCTCGACACCCTATGCTACATGAACGCCGGGCGCGCGAAAGTCCGCGCAGCCGCACCCCGCTTCAGATGGTTTCCGAGAGTTCCATGTCCGACAAGGTCGTCACCCGCTTTGCCCCCTCGCCCACCGGCTACCTGCATATAGGCGGCGCGCGCACGGCGCTGTTCAACTGGCTGTATGCAAGGCACACCGGCGGCACGATGCTGCTGCGCATCGAGGACACCGATCGCGAGCGCTCCAACGATGCCGCGACCGCTGCCATTCTCGACGGGCTTTCCTGGCTTGGCCTCAGCTGGGACGGCGAGCCGGTGTCGCAGTTCGAGCGTGCGCCGCGCCACCGTGAGGTGGCCGAGGAACTCGTGCGCATGGGCAAGGCCTATTATTGCTATGCCACGCCGGCCGAACTGGAGGCGATGCGCGAGGCCGCCAGAGCCAAGGGCCTGCCGCCCCGTTATGACGGCCGCTGGCGCGACCGTGCCCCCTCAGAGGCGCCTGCGGGCGCCAAGGGTGCTATCCGCATCAAGGCGCCGACCGAGGGCGAGACGGTGGTGCATGACCGTGTCCAGGGCGAGGTGCGCTTTCCCAACAAGGATCTCGACGATTTCATCATCCTGCGTTCGGACGGCAATCCGACCTACATGCATGCCGTCGTCGTCGACGACCATGACATGGGCGTCACCCATATCATCCGCGGCGACGATCATCTGACCAATGCCGCCCGTCAGACCGTGATCTACAACGCCATGGGCTGGGCTGTGCCCTCGATGTCGCATATCCCGTTGATCCACGGCGCCGATGGCGCCAAGCTGTCGAAGCGGCACGGCGCGCTCGGCGTCGAGGCCTATCGTGCCATGGGTTATCTGCCCGAGGCGTTGCTGAACTACTTGGCGCGCCTCGGTTGGAGCCATGGCGACGACGAGATCATGTCGATCAAGGACATGATTTCCTGGTTCGACATCGGCGATGTCAACAAGGGCGCGGCTCGCTTCGACTTCGCCAAGCTGGAGGCGATCAACGGCGCGCATATGCGCCGCATGAGCGACGCCGAACTGTTCGATATCTTCATCGCCACCCTGCCCTATCTCGAAGGCGGCCCGGCGATGGCCGCGCGCCTGAACGACAGCAACAAGGCGCAGCTGCTGGCCGCGTTGCCGGGCCTGAAGGAGCGCGCCAAGACGCTGGTCGAACTCGTCGATGGCGCGGCCTTCCTGTTTGCCACGCGGCCGCTGCCGGTCGACGACAAGGCGGCCCTTTTGCTCAATGACGATGCCCGCAAGATCCTGCGCGGCGCTCACGAAGCTTTGAACGGGCTTACAAGTGACTGGACGGCCGCCTCGGCGGAGGCCGCGATCCGCGAGGTAGCAGTGGCCGGCGGCCACAAACTCGGCGCCGTGGCCCAGCCCTTGCGCGCCGCTTTGACCGGCAAGAGCACCTCGCCGGGCGTGTTCGATGTGCTTGCCGTGCTCGGCCGCGAGGAAAGCCTGGCGCGCATAGCAGATCAAATCGATTAGGAGCAAACTGGCCCAAGAAGATTGGCATTGAAAGGCGGGTTTCGCAGTGCAACATTAGGCCTTGGCCCAATCTGGCACGCACCTCCTGAAATGCGGTGGCGAATACGCGCATTGCGGTGATCTCAACGTGTCGCACTGCAGAATTTTGCCTTTGCCGGCATGAGGAAACAAGAAGGAGTTTGCAATGACCGACGCTGCGAAAAAGCTGGACTTGGGCGGCAAGAGCCAGGAGGCCACGGCAACCCTTGCATTCGCCGGCAAGACCCATGAATTCAAGGTGCGAAGCGGTTCTGTCGGGCCTGATGTCATCGACATCGCTTCGCTCTACACCACCACCGGGGCCTTCACCTACGATCCCGGCTTCACCTCGACCGCAAGCTGCGAATCCGAAATCACCTTCATCGACGGCGACGCCGGCATCCTCTTGCACCGCGGCTATCCGATCGACCAGTTGGCCGAACACGGCGATTTCCTCGAGGTCTGCTACCTCCTGCTCTACGGTGAATTGCCGACCAAGGCGCAGAAGGACGATTTCGACTACCGCGTGACGCGCCACACCATGGTGCACGAACAGATGTCGCGCTTCTTCACCGGCTTCCGCCGCGACGCGCACCCGATGGCGGTGATGTGCGGCGTGGTCGGCGCGCTGTCGGCCTTCTATCACGATTCCACCGACATCTCCGACCCGTACCAGCGCATGGTGGCGTCGATGCGGCTGATTGCCAAGATGCCGACGATCGCGGCGATGGCCTACAAATACCACATCGGCCAGCCCTTTATTTACCCGAAGAATGAGCTGAATTTCGCCGCCAACTTCCTGCACATGTGCTTTGCCGTGCCGTGCGAGGAGTACAAGATCAATCCGGTGCTGGCGCGCGCCATGGAGCGCATCTTCATCCTGCACGCCGATCACGAGCAGAACGCCTCGACCTCGACCGTTCGTCTCGCCGGCTCTTCGGGTGCCAACCCGTTCGCCTGCATCGCCGCCGGCATCGCTTGCCTGTGGGGGCCGGCACATGGCGGCGCCAATGAAGCGGCGCTCAACATGCTGGGCGAGATCGGCCATGTCGACCACATCCCGGAGTTCATCGCCCGCGCCAAGGACAAGAACGACCCGTTCCGGCTGATGGGCTTCGGCCACCGCGTCTACAAGAACTACGATCCGCGCGCCAAGATCATGCAGAAGACGGCGCACGAGGTTCTGGGTGAGCTCGGCATCAAGGACGATCCGCTGCTCGACATCGCCATGGAACTGGAAAAGATCGCGCTGACCGATCCCTATTTCATCGAGAAGAAGCTCTACCCGAACGTCGATTTCTATTCCGGCATCACGCTGAAGGCGCTGGGCTTCCCCACCACCATGTTCACCGTTCTGTTCGCGGTCGCCCGCACCGTCGGCTGGATCGCGCAGTGGAAAGAGATGATCGAGGACCCACGCCAGAAGATCGGCCGCCCGCGGCAGCTCTATACCGGTGCGCCCGAGCGCGACTACGTGCCGATCGCCAAGCGGTGATGAGAGCGAGTAGGGAATAGCCAGTAGCGAATAGGGAGTTTTATATAGGCCGAGGCGGTGAGAACCGCCTTCTTCCTATTCGCTATTGGCTCTCTTGATATACCGCATCACCACCTGTGCGGCGATCTCGCCGGAGGGCTTTTCGGTCGCCATGCGCCGCGTGATCTCGGCAAAGCCTTGCTTCTGCCAGGCGCGCATGCCGCTGTCGGCGAACAAGGCTTCCAATTGGCGGGCCAGATTGTTCGGCTTGACGTACTCATTGTAGAATTCCGGGATCAACGCTCGATCCGAGATCAGATTGGGCAGCAGTGCCGACCAGACAGAAACCAGATACGGCGCTACGACGCGCGCGACCGGGTCGAGCCGGTAGCAAGAAATCATAGGCACACCCGCCAGCGCCAGTTCCAGCGATACCGTCCCGGATGCGATGAGCGCGGCATCGGCCTTGCCGAAGGCCTGCCATTTGCGCTGCGGATCGACGATGATCTCGGGCTTTTCATCCCAACGGTTGACTGAGGATTTGACCAGGTCGGCGACATGCGGAACCGTCGGCAGCAGCAGGCGCAGGCGATGCCCGCGCGCGCGCAGCATCGATACCGTCTCGCCGAACGGGTCGAGCAGGCGCCGCACCTCACCACGCCGCGAACCGGGCAGGACAAGCAGCGTCTTCACGCGGTCCGCGGCAAGATCGCGCGGCAGGTCCTGCGCCTTGGCCGCGGCGAGCACGCCCGCATCATGCGTCAAGCGATGCCCGACATAGGTGCCCGGCGGGCCGCCCAGCCGCTCGAGCTCCTTCACCTCGAACGGCAGGATGCAGAGGATATGGTCGACATAGGGCTTCATCGCCGCCGCCCTGCCCGGCCGCCACGCCCAGACGCTCGGGCAGACATAGTGGATGATCGGGATCGATGGATTGGCCGCCCGCACCTTCTTAGCGACGCGCAACGAAAAGTCCGGGCTGTCGATGGTGACGAGGCAGTCCGGCTTTTCGTCCGCAACGGTCTTGACCAGTTGGCTGATCCGCCGCATCAGGCGCGGCAGGTCGCGCAGGATGGCGCTGAAACCCATCAGGGCGATCTCGCCGGCATCGAATGGCGATGCCAGCCCCAGCGCCTGCAAATGGCGACCGCCGAGGCCGACGAGTTGTACCTCGCGCCCGGTAGCCTGCTTGAGCGAGCGCACGATGTCGGCGCCGAGCAGATCGCCGGACTCCTCGCCGGCCACGATCGCGATCTTTAATGCCCTGTCAGCCATCGTGTGGCTCCGTCGCGGCAGGCAGGCCAATGATGAACAGGCCGAGTGCGTTGGCGCGTGCGATGGTTTCCGGGTCTTCGAGAACCAGCGAACGTCCCGCCTCCACGGCAATGCCGGCAAGCCCGGCCGCATGCGCGGCGTCGACCGTGCGTGGGCCGATGGACGGAAGATCCGCGCGCAGTTCCTGACCGGGCTTGGCGCACTTGACCAGCACACCGCGGGTCTTGCCGGCAATACGGCCGTGGCCACGCAGCAGCTTCGCACGGTCGAGCAGTCCCGCTGTTCCCTCGATGCCTTCCAGTGCGATGGTACGGCCGCCGACCGCGATGGCCGCCTGGCCAATATCCAGCGCCCCTATGGCCTTTGCCGCGGCAAGGCCGGCCTGGATGTCGTGCCAGTCGGATTTCCTTGGCGCGGCTTTCGTCAGGACGCCTTCGGCGGCGACAAGGTTCGGCACGATTTCGTGGGCGCCGACAACCTTTATTCCACGCGCTTCGAGGCCCCGCGCCAGGACCTTCAGCAGGCCATCGTCGCCACGCGCCAGCGCCGCGACAACAACCGGTATCACCGCGAGCAGGCTGAGACTTGGACGCAGCCGTGTCAGTCTTGGCCTGCGCTTGATCTCGCCTGCAAGCACCAGATGGGTGATACGGTGCCGCCGCAGCAATGGTATCAGCGAGCCGATACCTTCCAGGGCGAGGCTTTCATGCTCGTAATGGGAGAGCTCCGCGATGCGGTCGACCTCGCCTTCCATCAGGATGACGAAGGGCGGATAACCTTGTTCAGCCGAGCCGGCCGCGACCTCGACCGGCAGGCTGCCGCCGCCGGCGATGATGCCGACCCTGGAGCCTGGCGGGAGATCAAGACGCGCTGCCGCTGTCTCAGTCTTCGTCATCGACATCGTCGCCATCGCCGCCCTTGAGCGACGGCACAGCGTAGTGCCGCTTGCCGCGACTGGTGATGAAATCGATGATTTTCATGGCGGTCGGCGACGACGCGAACTCCGCCTTGGCGAATTCGATGTTCTCGCCGACGGTGCGAGAACGATCGAAGATCATCCTGTAGGCCTTGCGCAGCACATGGATTTCGGATCTCGGCAGGCCGGAGCGCTTCAGGCCGATGATGTTGAGTCCGCGCAGGCTGGCGCGGTTGCCGACCGCGATGGCAAAGGGAATGACGTCGCCGACGACCGCCGAGCAGCCGCCCAGAAAGGCGTTGTCGCCGATGCGGACAAACTGATGCACGGCGGTCAGGCCACCGATATAGACGTTGTTGCCGACCTCGCAATGGCCGCCCAGCGTCGCGCCGTTGGCGAACGTCGCGTTGTTGCCGACGACGCAATCATGGGCGATATGGGCGTAGGCAAGGAAATTGCCATTGTCGCCTACCGTCGTCTCGCCACGGCTGGAATCGGTGCCGAGATGCATGGTCACGCCTTCGCGGATCGTGCAGTTCTTGCCGATGACCAGGGTGGTGCGGCCGCCCTTGTGCTTGGTGTTCTGCGGCGGCGCGCCCAATGTCGCCATTGGATAGACCTTGGTCGAGGCGCCGATTGACGTCGCGCCCATCACCGAGACATGACTGACCAGTTCGACGCCATCGCCGATCACCACATCGGCGCCGACGTGGCAGAACGGTCCGATGCGTACACCTTGGCCGATTTGGGCGCCTTCCTCCACAACGGAGGAAGCATGGATGGATGTCTTGATTTTCATAAGCATTCGATCGTCAGTCGCTGGTGACCATCATGGCTGAAATCTCGGCCTCGGCCGCCTTGGCGCCGTCGACCATGGCCTCACAAGCGAATTTGAGCAGGTTGCCGCGTTTCTTGATTTTCTTGACATGGATCTTCAACTGGTCGCCGGGGACGACCGGTTTGCGGAATTTGGCGTTGTCGATGGTCAGGAAATAGACCAGCGACGGCTTTTCAGTGCCCAGGCTACGGATGCAGATGGCGCCGGCCGTCTGCGCCATCGCCTCGACGATGAGCACACCCGGCATGACCGGCTGCTCGGGGAAATGGCCCTGAAAATGCGGCTCGTTTATGGTCACGTTCTTGATGCCGATGGCGGACTCGTCACCGTCGATGTCGACGATACGATCGATCATCAGGAACGGATAGCGGTGCGGCAGGAGCTTCATCAGCCCCATGATGTCGACCGCTTCCAGCGTCGTCGACGCGATCATGTCAGCCATTGCCTCCCTCGCCCTGTTTGCGGGTCCTGGCGAGCTTGCGCAGCATGGCTATCTCCCGCATGGCTTCCGCCATCGGCTGTGCCGGATAACCGCCCCAGATCTCGCCTGCAGGGACATTGCTCATAAATCCACTTCTGGCGGCAAGCTTGGCCCCAGACCCGATGGTCAGGTGATCCGCAAGCCCGACACCGCCGCCCATGGTGACATTGTCACCCACGACCACGGACCCAGAAATACCCGAAAGCCCGGCTATTATGCAATTGCGGCCGATGCGGACGTTATGGGCGATCTGCACGAGATTGTCGATCTTGGTGCCCTGGCCGATGATCGTGTCGGACATGGCGCCGCGATCGACGGTGGTGTTGGAGCCGATCTCGACATCGTCCTGAATGACGACGCGGCCGATCTGCGGCACGCGTTCGGGGCCCTTGGCGCCGCCGACGAAGCCAAAACCATCCTGGCCGATCCTGGCACCGCCATGGATGATGACGCGGTTGCCGATCAAGGCATACTGGATGCTGGCGCCCGGACCGACATAGCCGTCGCGTCCGATCTGGCAGGATTGTCCGATGACCGCATTGGGCGCGATGACGGTACCGCTGCCGATCGAAGCACCCGGCCCGATGACCGCGCCGGCCTCGATGACGGCACCGGCTTCGACATGCGCGGTCGCATCGACATGAGCATGCGGCGAGACACCGGTTTCACTGGTCATCGGCCCTGGCGTCGCCGCCCTCGGAAACAACAGGCGTCCGACAAAGGCGAAGGCCTGTTGCGGGCGCGGATGAACCAGAACGGCGACGCCCGCCGGCGCCTTGCCGGCAAATTCCGCCGGGCACAGGACCGCGGCCGCCCGCAGCGACGGCATCAGCGCGGAATTGCGCTTGCCGTCGACAAAGACGAGCGCATTCTCGCCGCCCTCGCTGGCCGGCGCGAGCGCCTCGATCGAAATATCGGAGTGGCCGGAATCGACAAGCACCGAGCCGGTCAGATTCGCGACTTCGCCCGCCGTATACCGGCGTGATGGCGCGAAGAACACCGGATCGGTCATTCCAGAAGCTATATCCAGCTAGGTCGGACATTTCTCCCGGACCTGAAAGACCCGGGAGCATCGTTGGCCGCCGATCAGAAGCGGGTCGATATGCCGAAGTTGAATTCCTGCACGTCGTCGGACGCTTCCTTCTTGACCGGGATCGCATAGTCGATACGGATCGGACCGAACGGCGATGCCCACATCAGGCCGACACCGACCGAAGCACGCAGTTTCATGTCAGTCGAGGTCTGAGTAGCGATGCTCTCGCTGATCTTGCTGCCGTAGAGCGTTGCGGCATCAGCGAACACAGCGCCGCGCAAACCAAAGCTTTCCGGAATGACCGGCATCGGGAACTGGGCTTCCGCCGAGGCATTGAAATACGTCGTGCCGCCGAGATGGTCACCCGTAAGACTATCCGCCGGGCCAATACCACCGTACTCAAAACCGCGGATCATGCGGTCGGTGCTCTGGAATTGGTCGAAGATGCGCAAACCACCATCGCCGCCGTACCCCTCGACATGACCTGCGCCAGCCGAGACGAGACCAACCAGATCGAATTGCTCCGAGAGCGTCTGATAGATGCTGCCGCGACCAGTAACCTTCACATACTTGGCATCGCCGCCGACGCCGGCAAATTCGGCCGTCGTGGTGGCGTAGATACCTTCATGCGGGTTCTTCATATCGTCGATGGTGTTGTAGACCAGCCCCAGGCTGATCGACGATTTGATCCAGGGGCTTTCATCGATACCCTGGAGGATCGCCTTGGAAATATCGCAGGTGCCATCAGGCTCTGCATCACTGGTGGGACCGCAATCGTCGTCCAACTTATATTTCTCTTGCGAAATATTGTACGCCAGCTGGGTCGAAATGCTATCGGTGATCGGCAAGCCGAACCGTATCGTAGCGCCCGTGGTGTCGCTGTCGTAGTTGTTACTATATTCCCTGGTCTGTTTGAAGATGTCGAAGCCAGCGGCAATGCGCCGTCCGAGGAAATAGGGTTCGGTGAAGGACAGGCTGTAGTCGCGCGAATTCTTGCCGCCGCCGGCCGAGAGCTTGATGAACTGGCCACGGCCGAGGAAGTTGCGCTCGGTGATCGATCCTTCGACGGACGGGCCGGCCGTGTCCCCGCCGGTCGAATAACCGGCGCCGACCGAGAATTCACCGGTCGACTTTTCGACGACGTCGACCACCAGCACGACCTGGTCGGGCTGCGAGCCCGGCACTGTCGAGATGTCGACTTTTTCAAAGTAATTGAGAGCTTCCAGGCGCTTCTTCGCGCGCTGGATGAGCACTTGGTTGAAGGCGTCACCTTCGCTGACATCGAACTCGCGACGAATGACATAGTCACGCGTGCGGTCGTTGCCGCGGATCTCGATGCGCTCGATATAGGCCTTGGTGCCCTGGTCGATCGTGTAGACCACCGAGATGGTGTGGTTCTCGAAATTGCGGTCGCCGCGCGGCGTCACCTGCGCGAAGGCGTAGCCGGAGCCGGCCACCTTCTCGGTCAGCGCGATGATGGAATCCTCGACGTCCTTGGCGTTGTAGACGTCGCCCTTGCGGGTCTCGACCACCGATTCCAGCGATTTGCTGTCGACTTCAGGGATCGTGCTTTCGACGCTGACGTCACCGAATGTGTAGCGGTCGCCTTCCTGGACGGTGATGGTGACCGTGTACTTGTTCGTCGCACTGTCGAGTTCGCCGACAGCGGATACGACCTGGAAATCGGCGTAACCATGATTGTAATAGAAGCGGCGCAGCAGCTCCTGGTCGGCGCGCAGCTTGTCGTCGTCATAGACGTCGTCGCGCAGGACGAAGGAAAGCCAGGATGAACGCTTGGTGTTGATGACATCCGACAGGCGGCGGCTCGAATAGGCGCTGTTGCCGACGAAATTAATCGCCGCGATCTGCGTACGGTCGCCTTCGGTAATGTTGAAGACCACGTTCACGCGGTTGTCGCCAAGCTGCATGACCTGCGTGGTCACGGTCACATCGTCGCGACCAATGCGTTTGTAGGCAGCCTTGATCGATTCGACATCGGCATCGAGCGTTGCCTGCGAGAAAGTCCCGCGCGGCTTCAGCTGCACCGCCGCAGCAAGCGCATTGTCCTTGAGCTTCTTGTTGTTCTGGAACAGCACCTGGTTGACGACCTGGTACTCGGCAACCTTGACCACCAGCGTCGAGCCGACCTGGTTGATCTGCACATCCGAGAACAGGCCGGTGCCGAACAGCGCCTTGACCGCACTGTCGATATCGGAACTGGAGAAGGCCTTGCCCGGCTTGATGGTGATGTAATTGCGGATGGTCTCGGCGTCGATACGCTGGTTGCCGCTGACTTCGACTCTACTGACGACAGCGGCTTCGGCCGCCGATGTGGCAACGAACTGCACTGCGAGCGCGCCTGGCACGACAAGAGCCGCGGACAGGGTCACCGCGGAAGCGGCGCTCAGAAACTTGGATGCTGCCTTCATCGGGCTTAATAACCTTTTCTCGTAGTCCCCACGGCGAGAAAACCGGACGTGCGGTAATTTCCCCTACCGTATTAACCGGATTTTCCCTACACGCAAGGCTTCTGGTTAATTTGTATTTACTTAACCCTGCGGCGTGGCTTTCGCGTCACTCATATCCCCGTGCATGGTAAACGGCGTCTCAACATCGTCCATGCGGAGGCCGAATTTCTTCATGATTTCAGCATCCAAACAGATCGTTCCAGAAAACGAAACCCATGAAGCACAGCACCAGAAGCAACCCGGCCCGATAGGCCATTTCCATCATCCGTTCCGACACGGGACGGCGAATGACGGCCTCCACCCCGTAGAACAACAGATGGCCGCCGTCGAGGGGGGGAATCGGCAAAAGGTTGAGAAACCCGATGCCAACCGACAGCAGTGCAACCAGTTGCACGAGCCATTCGAATCCCAGTTTCGCCGCCTTGCCGGCCATGTCGGCGATCTTCACCGGGCCACCCAGCTGACATTTGTCCTCGCGCCCGACGACAAAGCGCTGCAGGAACTGGCCGGTGCGCTGGATGACGTGTCCGGTTTCCTCGACCGCCGCCGCAACCGCCCCGACCGGCGTGTACGTTATGAGACGCGGCTGGCCGAGTTCCTTGTTGTTGACGACACCGATCACGGCGACCTTGACCTTGTTGCCGAGCGCGTCTTCCTGTTCCATCAGCCGCGGCGCCGCGGTCACCGTGACCTCCTTGCCGTCGCGCAGCATGACAAAGGTGATGATGTCGTCGGCGCGGCCCGAGACCAGGCGCTGGACGTCGCCAAAGGTTTCGACCTTGTTGCCGTCGACGCTGACGAATCGATCGCCGGGCAGGATGCCGGCCTTCGCCGCCGGGCTGTCGGCCGTCACCTCGGCCACCATGGGCTCCGCGACATAACGGCCATAGGCGGTGAACAGCACGGCAAAGACGACGATCGTCAGCAGGAAATTGAACAGCGGTCCGGCCACCACGGTTGCCGCGCGCTTCCAGATCGGCTGCGTGTGAAAGGCGACCTTGCGCTCCTCCTCCGTCAGCGTTCCGAGTTCTTCCGACGCGGGCTGGCTCGAGGTAGCGTTCATGTCGCCGACGAATTTGACATAGCCGCCAAGCGGGATCGCGCACAGTTTCCAGCGCGTGCCGTGGCTGTCGTTGAAGCCGAAGAGTTCGGGACCGAAGCCGATCGAGAAGGCCTTGACGCCGATGCCGCACCAGCGCCCGACAAGGTAATGGCCCATTTCATGGACGAATACGACCACGGTCAGCACGAAGAGGAACGGCACCAGCGTGCCGAGGACAAAGCCTTCTGTGCTGAGAAGCGCGTGAAGAATCTCGTTCAAGACAAACCCTCAAATTCTGCCACGGCGCGGATTGCGCCGTGACTGTGACACCAATCCGGGCGAATCCAAGGCGCGCCGCGCATTGGGCCTGAAATGACACCGCTTAAACGGGAAACAAACCCTGCGCCGGATGATCGGCGGTCGCCGAAATCCAGCCAATGACGTATAGGGCGAAAGCCGCCGCGACAAGCCCGTCGACACGATCCATGACGCCGCCATGGCCCGGGATCAGCGCACCCGAATCCTTGCGGCCGTGGCGGCGTTTGACCCAGGATTCAAACAGGTCGCCGCCCTGTGAGACGATCGAAAGCACCAGCGCCACCAGGCTGAGCAATGGCAGATTGCCGACACCGGCAGCGGCGGCGAGGATCAGCCCCGCGACGACGCCGCCAACAGCGCCACCGAGCGCGCCGCTGCGCGTCTTGCCAGGCGAGATCGCCGGCGCCAGCTTCGGGCCTCCAACCGCACGGCCAACGAAATAGGCAAAGATATCGGTGGCCCAGACGACCGCGAACAGGAACAGGATGGCGACCAGGCCTGAACGGTCGCCGTCGCGCAGCAAGGCGAGCGACAAGCCTGAAACCGCGGCATAGGCAAGGCCGCTCGCATCCCATTGTCCGGCCTTGCGAACCGATGCGGCAATCGCCGTTGCGGCAACCATGACCATCGCAAGCGGCAACAGCCAGGAGGCGGCGAGGCCGCCAATCAAGGCGCCAATGAAGACAACCAGCAGCGCTTCCGGCAGGAAACCCAGACCCGTGGCCCCGGTCGGGCGCGACATGCGGGTCCATTCGTAGAAGATCACCCCGGCCATCGCGGCGCACAGCAAGCGGAACGGCAGACCGCCGAGCCAGGTCAAGCCAAGGGTGATGGTGGCGAGCACGATCGCCGAAATGACGCGCAGCCGGAGATTGCTCATCCCGCGGCCGGTCGCGAAGCGACATCCTGGGGCCCAAGTCCGCCGTAACGGCGTTCGCGGCCGGCAAATTCGCGCAAGGCCTCGGCAAAGTGCTCGCGACTGAAGTCGGGCCAGTAGCAAGGCAGGAAGACGAGCTCGCTATAGGCGGCCTGCCACAGGAGGAAGTTAGACAGCCGGAGCTCGCCGCTGGTGCGGATGACCAGTTCCGGGTCGGGAATGCCATGCGTGTCGAGAGCGCCGGCAAAGCTTTCGGCTGATATCGCCTCGCTGTCGAGTTCGCCACGCGCCACGGCTGATGCAAGCTTGCGCGCCGCGCGCACGATCTCGTCGCGTCCGCCATAGTTGAAGGCGATCACCAGCGTCAGCGATTCATTGCCGGCGGTCAGCGATTCGGCCTCGTCGAGCAGTCCCCTGATGTCGGGCTGCAACCCTGCCCTGTCGCCGATGATTTTGACCCGCACGCCACTCTGGTGCAATTCGGCCAGATCACGGCGGATGAACATTTTCAAGAGACCCATCAGGTCGCTGACCTCGGACTTCGGCCGCGACCAGTTCTCCGACGAGAAAGCGTAGACGGTCAGGTAGGAGATACCGAGCCCGGGTGCTGCGCGCACCGTCTTGCGCAGCGCCTCGACGCCGGCACGATGGCCAGCAAGACGAGGCATGCCGCGCGCCTTGGCCCAGCGTCCATTTCCGTCCATGATGATCGCGACATGCGCGGGCGTTGCCATGTTCTCGCTTTCGGGTCGGCCTATGGCCAAGACCCTAAACCTGCATGATTTCAGCTTCCTTATCGGAAAGCAGGTGGTCGATGGTGCTGATCGTCTCGTCGGTGAGTTTCTGGACCTGGTCGGAGCGCTTGCGCTGATCGTCCTCGCTGATGTCGCCGTCCTTCTCCGCCTTCTTCAGGAAGTCCATGCCGTCGCGGCGCACATGGCGCGCGGCGACCCGGGCATTCTCGGCGTAGGTGTGAGAAATCTTGACCAGTTCCTTACGGCGCTGTTCGTTGAGCTCGGGCAGTGGAATCCTGAGGTTGGTGCCGTCGACGATCGGGTTGAAACCCAGATTGGATTCGCGGATCGCGCGGTCGCCCGCGTCGACCATCGACTTGTCCCAGACCGATACCGAGATCATGCGCGGCTCCGGCACCGAGACGTTGGCGACCTGGTTGATCGGCATGGTGGTGCCATAGGCCTGCACCTGGATCGCATCGAGCAGGTTGCTGGAGGCCCGGCCGGTCCGCAGCGAGGCCAGATCATGCTTGAACGCGGCGATCGCCCCATCCATGCGCCGCTTGAGATCGTCGTACTCACCACTCATCTTTATCTCCTCGACCCCGTCTGACGCGGGTTCATTGCTTCGCGGCCGTTCGAATCCGGTTGTCGAAACCGGCTTCCCCTTTCGGGTCGGGCCCCCGATCAATCGTCCGCGACGACCGTGCAGCGGCCGCCGCCCCTCAGAATATCGCCGAAACCACCTTTTTCGTGGATCGAATAGACGATTATCGGAATGTTGTTTTCTCGCGCAAGTGCAATCGCTGCCGTATCCATGATGGAAAGGCCGCGTTTTATGACTTCGCCATGGCTGATGCGCTCGAAGCGCGTCGCATTCGGGTCTTTCTTTGGGTCCGCAGAGTAGACGCCGTCGACCTGAGTGCCCTTGAACAGCGCGTCGGCGCCGATTTCAGCCGCGCGAAGCGCGGCGGCCGAATCAGTGGTGAAGAACGGATTGCCCGTGCCGCCAGCAAAGATCACCACCTTGCCCTGGTTCATGTAGGCGGTCGCCTGGCGCTGCGAAAAGCTCTCGCAAAGTTCGGGCATGGCGATCGCCGAAAGCACCACGGCGTCGACGCCGATCTTGTTCAACGACGTGCGCAGGGCCAGCGAATTGATCACCGTGGCAAGCATGCCCATGTGGTCGCCGGTGACACGGTCGCCGCCCTTGGAGGCAACGGCCACGCCGCGAAAGATGTTGCCGCCGCCGATGACGACACCGACCTCGATGCCCAGTGCACGCGCCTCGGCGATGTCGCCGGCGATGCGATCGACGACCGAAACGTCGATGCCGAAATGCTGTTCGCCCATCAATGCTTCGCCCGACGCTTTCAGCAAGACACGTCGGTAGAGGGGCTTCACCGTCATCTGGTCCTCGTCATTTGCATGTGATGCGTTCCGGGTGGCAACCCTCGCGCAGGCGCCGCCCCGAAACAATGGCGTTCCGATACACGAAGGGCGCCCCGCTGTTCCCCCGGGCCCCCCCCCGGATTAGCGGGGCGTTTGTTAACACACCCCCGCCCAACCCCCGTGCA
>NZ_JAMYLA010000045.1:0-60089 GCF_040317725.1 Mesorhizobium sp. M1396
CGACAAAACCGACCAGAGCTTCAACGCCATCATCCATCTCGCCGCCGCCGTGATAAACTCCAGATGAATCTCAACAGGCCCTAGATCGCAACAGGCCGGCCCTTCGGTGGGGCGCACAAGGGCGGAGGCGCCGAAGTTGCGCCGCCGGGATCGCGGGATGGCGAGTTCCGTGCTGGAGGTCGAGGGTGCGCACCGCGGGCGACGAGGCGCTGATCGACAGGCTGGGCCATGAGGCGGTCTGGCAGGCCGCGCGCAGAGGCAAGCGGAAATCCTAGCCAGGCACAGCGAGAAGATCCGGAAATTGAAAGGCGGAAAATACCGCCTCTATTCGCGCAAGAAGGACGAAAGGACCGGCAAGCGGCGCAATCTCGGCACGTTCGATACCCGCGAAGCGGCCGAGAAGCATGAGAAGGAGGTGCAGTAGTTCAAGCGGCATTGAGGGGACCTGTTTGGGCTTACCTCTGGGCGGTCGCGATGGCGATACCTTCGCACACAACCGTGGCCGGTTTGATCCTAGTTCCACTAACGGCAGGAATGCGCCGCTTATCGGTCATTTGGACAGTGGGACCTTCCACTGAAAGCGGACATACTCGCCGCCTCCGCACAGACTGAGTTGGACAGAAAGTTCCAGAGTCCTGCCGGTTCCGGACGGGCCGAGACTCATCTACCGAGCGAGAAACGCCAAGTCTTCAATACCCGAGAAGGCGAAGTCAACGACAGAATCGGTTAAATTGATATGGATCTTAGCTTCAAATCCCATTGTTAGTAAATTGAAATAGCGATTGGCAGCTGCTAGGTGTCGGGGTAATAACTTGGGGGCGTGTTTTCTCGAATTCTGTTGGTAGGCCATGAGCGGAAGGTCGCGTGTCGATACGACTAGTGCAGAAGATAAATCAATTGGTTTCGACTACCAGTATTATTACTTTCTAAATGAGCTGCTAAATCTGAAAATCGGCCAAGTTGTGGGCTTGGAGGTTTTAGATGACGTTCATATCGAGCGTCCCGACGGCACTAATCTACTTGTCCAGCTGAAGCACACAGTTCAGACGAGCGCACAGGGCGCTCCTATCAACCTTACGACGATGGACAGTGATCTTTGGAAATCGATTTCGAACTGGTGCAAATTGATCATCGATCCGGCGGATGGACGGGCGTCGGTGGATTCTCAGCTTGCCTTTCTTAAAAAGACCAGCTTCCTGCTCGCATCCAACAAGTCAGAAAACGACAAAAACGCCCTTCTGATATCCATTGAAGCCTTCAAAGCTGCCACCAAAAGTCATGCTGAGCTTGTCGCTGATATCACGTCGCTCAAGGCGAAAAGCAAAGACCAGGTGATTCAAGGCTACATCGATGACGTGCTCTCACTCGACGCCGCCGTGTCAGAGAGGTTTTTTGAGCACCTGTCGTTCGCTTTGGGGAAGGACGAAATCATCAACCTATGTAGAGCGTCCATCGCCGAGAAGCAGATACACCAATCCCGTATTGACGACGTTTTTCACGCCATCGACTCAGAGGTGCGGCAAAATTCCTACGCCACCGTCAAGGCAGGGCAGAAAATCACGATCAGCTTTGACGAATTCACCCAGAAATACCGACGGTATTTCGACAAAGCTCGGAGCGGCGGTCTGCTTTTCAGGAAATTTCCGCCTGTTTTGCCGGACAATCTCCTCGACCAGACATTCATCAAGCAATTGGTGGATATCAATGACATCTCGGAAGATAACATTGAGTTTCATACGAAGTTCACCACCAGGCGGCTGCACTTTCGCGATAACATGGAACGACTGATCCAGGACGGGGATATCACCCAATCCGATATTGACGAATTGGAGGAAGAGGCTTCCGTCATGTGGGAAGGCAAGTTCCTCCAGGCCTACTCAGGCCAACAGTCAACTGGTGACAAGGGCGCATCTGCCCGTGCGATTGTCGGAGATTTGCGGCAGAGAAAGCTGACGCTTGCTTCGCAGGAGCTTCCGGTACCCATGAGCCATGGCGGGTTCTACGATCTCTCTGATCGACCGGTGATTGGCTGGTTGAGCGACTGGAAAGACCGCTACAAGTGAAGTTCAGTTCATATTACAACAATCTCGGGATCAATGCGTTCGCGATCTCCTCTGTGCTGAATGAGGCGGGATTTCTAACGATTCCCCAAATTGCGTTGATTTTGCCAGTTGTTGCGCACCGTCAGATGGTAAAAAAGCTTGCAGATGGCAGATACCGCTTTGTCAGTTTTGAGCAGTATCTGATCGATAACATCGAATTCTTCTACAATTTCAATGAGCGATACTTTGCGTCGCTTAATCCGACCGTCAATGCCCTCCAATTTTTGTATGAGATGGGCGTTCTTCAATTGAAGGGCGACGGCGCGGTGATTGCGTCTGATCTACCCTTCGACGCATCGATGGGCAAACGCGCCGAGCGCGTTAAGCGCGCGTCACCAAACATAGCTGCCCTGGTTTCCGGCAATGCTGAAGTTTTCTACCTCAATGCGAGGATCGAGCTATGAAATTCTACATCGAAAGCCTGCACTTGTGGTTCACGACCGAACAAAGAAGGTCTGTTACGTTCTTGCCGAACAAGGTGAATGTGATCACCGGAGACAGCCACACGGGTAAAACCGCCATCCTGGACATCGTCGATTATTGCATGTTCGCGAGCAAGCATCGGATTTCTGAGAGCATTATCAACGAAAATGTCGCCTGGTACGGACTGCGCATTCATGTGAACGATAAAATCTATACGCTGGCAAGACGCGCACCGGCAGGAACGACCACATCGTCTGATTACTACTTCTCCTCAATAGGGGAAGTGCCGTACTCCGCGCCAATCCCGAATATCAGCGAAAGCGTTTTGAAAAAGCAATTGAGCGCTGACTTCGGCATCGACCAAGACGTCAAAATTCCCTTTGGCGGGAGAACGCTGCAAACCGGCTCTAGGGTGTCTCTGCGATACTTCCTGCTCTTCAACACGATCTCTCAAGATATAATCACGCATAGCGATCAGTTTTTCGACAAGCAGAACGAGCCTCGCTATCAAGAGGCGTTACCACGCATATTCGACATTGCTGTGGGGATCGACACGGTCGAGAACATACTGAAGCGAGAGAAACGGGCTGAGTTGGAGCGAAACCTCGCCCGCCTTGAAAAACTGACCGCGAAAACGGAGGAAAAGCGCGATCAGTTTAACGCCCAATTGGCTGAAACCGTCGCGCGGGCGAAGGGGTACGGACTCGTTGCCGACGATACAGACGCAGATGCTTCAGTCGCCGCGTTGAAGCGAATGGTGACAGATCGGGAGAGTGGCCCCGATCTGTATGTATCCGCGCAGTATGAGGAGATTTCTTCGCAGATATACCGAGTTTCTCGAAAGATCAGGGGGCTTCGCAAATTCGCTTCGGAGTATGGAAATCATAAGATGACCCTCATGGAGACAGCGGATAGCCTCCAGCCCGTTGAATATCTGATGAGGAACTACGAGGAGACGGTTCGTACATCCGTATTCGACGACATCCTCAGGAACCTTTCCGGGGGTCTACAGCAGATTAAAGACGCTACTGCTCGAAAGACGCCGTTGGACAGTAACATCTCCGGAATTATCAAATCATTGGAAACTCAGCGCCAAAGGCTCGAAAAAGACCTTCAAGCCCTTCCCGTCGAGATGGAGAGCTTCGAGACCGACAAAGATAAATATATCTTCATCGGCGAAACGAAAGCCAAGCTTGAGCTGTACGGCGATCCAGAATCAGAAAAGACTCCAGACAACAGTCAGTTGATCGCAAACCTGGAAGCTGAAATCGAAGACCTCGCTGTGTCACCTATCAACGACCGGCAAGAGCTGTTCACCAGGACCCTTGATGAGGCAATCCAAGAATATATTTCTCTAACAAAGGCAGCGCTCGGGAACTATGGCGAATATCGTTCTGCCTTCAATTACTCGGAAAAAAAGCTTCATCTGCGCAGGCCCAGAACAGCATCGACCGAGAACGTCGGCAGCAGTTCAAACCACATGTTCCTCCACCTGTTTCTGTTCCTTGGTCTGCATGAACTGATCATGCGGAACGACGGCATTCACGTGGCACCGTTCCTGATTATTGATCAGTTCTCTAGGCCTTACTGGGGCGAAGATGATCAGAAGGACGGGGAGGGCGAGAAGGACGTCGACCAGAGCGATGTCGCAAAGGTCAAGTTGGCACTGGAGCTTTTAGACCAGTTCATCACTACGGCAAATGAAATAGGAAAAGAGTTTCAGATGATTGTCTTCGAGCACATAAATCCGCGATATTGGGACGGGCTCAAGAACGTGCACCTAGTTGAAATTTTCCGAGATGGAAACGCTCTGATCCCGGTTTCCAGGGTGGACTAGGGCGTATCGGGCGCGAACGTCTGCCAATGTCCGCAATTGATCTGAAACCGCCATCAGCAACCTATTCTAGTGGCCGTTCTTGGTGAGACCAGCGCTGCCGTTTCGACCGTTACGAGGTCGGGAGCGGTACGGCCGCTATTCGACGCCTTTTTCGACAGAACTGGACTGACGACCCCCGGCCCATACCAGGACAGCAAGTGCGTCGCCGGGTAGCGGCCGCAACCGGCGTTTAGCCCAAATCCCAATTTCTCGAACAACTGCCAAGTTGCCACCATCCCCCCCCCCCATTAACCATTCGTTAACCATTCCCTCGCTAGCGTTTACCTCTCAGTAAGGATTCGCCAGCCGTGACTTTTGCCGCTCCCCTCGAGGCCAAATCCATTCGCTTTCGTGCCCGTTCCTTCGTCGCTTTCACGCTGACTCCGGAAGATCCCTTGGCGGCCTGGCTGGAGGGGCTGGATCACTGGATCGGCAACTCGCCGGGCTATTTTTCCGGGCGGCCGGTGGTGCTTGATCTCAACACCTTGAAGCCCGATGTCGCCGCGATCGAATCGCTGGTCGACGTGCTTGGCCATCGCGGCATCCGCATCTACGCCATTGAGCTCGACGGCCACACCGCACTCGAGCCCAACCTGCCGCCGGTGCTGGTCGGCGCCAAGGAGGCGACGACGGATGGCCTGCTGCCCGGCCGCAAGGCGCGGGAGGATGTTTCCGGAGAGGGCAAGGCCGAGGGCAGGGCGCCTGAAGCCGGCCCGGGCGGCAAGGCTGGCGCAAGCAAGGTGGACGAAAGTGAGCCGCAGGTTGCGCCCGAAGCATCCGGTACGCTGATGATCAAGGCGCCGATCCGCTCCGGCCAGGCGATCGTGCATCCGCATGGCGATGTCATCGTGCTGGGTTCGGTCGCGTCCGGCTCGGAGATCATCGCGGCGGGCTCGATCCATGTCTACGGCACGCTGCGCGGGCGCGCTTCGGCGGGTGCGCTGGGCAACAAGGGCGCGCGCATCTTCTGCCGCAAGAACGAGGCCGAGCTGCTGGCGGTCGACGGCTGGTACGTCACCGCCGAGGAGATGGAAGGCGTTTCGCGCGGCAAGCCGGTGCAGGCGTTTCTCGACGGCGAGAGCCTGCGCGTTGCGACGCTGAGCTGACATTCGTTTCGATATTGGGGCGGCCGAGCCGGCTGGCCAAGAACAACAAATGAACAACAACGGAGGCTTTTCAATGGGCAAGGTAGTGGTGGTCACCTCGGGCAAGGGGGGCGTCGGCAAGACGACCTCGACGGCGGCCCTTGGTGCCGCGGTCGCCAAGACCGGCAAGAAGGTGGCGCTTGTCGATTTCGACGTCGGCCTGCGCAACCTCGACCTGATCATGGGCGCCGAGCGGCGCGTGGTGTTCGACCTCGTCAACGTCATCCAGGGCACGGCGAAGCTTTCGCAGGCGCTGATCCGCGACAAGAGGGTGGATACCCTGTTCCTGCTGCCGGCCTCGCAGACGCGCGACAAGGATGCGCTGACCGAGGAGGGCGTCGGCGAAGTCATCGACAAGCTGCGCTCGGTGTTCGACTACGTGTTCTGCGACAGCCCGGCCGGCATCGAGCGCGGCGCGCAGCTCGCCATGCGCTTCGCGGACGAGGCGGTCATCGTCACCAATCCGGAAGTGTCGTCGGTGCGCGATTCCGATCGCATCATCGGCCTGCTCGACGCCCGCACCATGAAGGCCGAGCAGGGCGAGCATATCGCCAAGCATGTGCTGGTCACGCGCTATGACGCGGCCCGCGCGGCTCGCGGCGAAATGCTGTCCATCGACGATGTGCTGGAAATCCTGTCGGTGCCGCTGCTCGGCATCATTCCCGAGAGCCAGGACGTGCTGCGCGCCTCCAACCTCGGTTCGCCGGTGACGCTGTCGGAGCCGCTCAACACCGCTGCCCGCGCCTATCTCGACGCGGCAAGGCGGCTCGAGGGCGAGGAATTGCCTGTCATCGTGCCCTTCGAACGCAAGGGCTTCCTCGATCGTCTTTTGGGAAGGAGGGCGGCATGAACCTGCTCGACATCTTCAAGCGGCGCTCCAGCGCGCCGGTGGCGCGCGAGCGGCTGCAAGTGCTGCTCGCCTATGAGCGCCGCAACCGCAGCCAGCCCGACCTCGTCTCCATCCTGCGCGAGGAGATCATGGCCGTCATCGCCAAACACGTGCAGATCGACCAGGACTACCTCCAGGTCTCGATGGACCGCGGCGAGACCATGTCGACGCTGGAAATCGACATCCAGATACCCAACAAGAGCGCCGTGCCGCTGGCGATGGCTGGGTGACTTTTTACCCTCCCCCTTGTGGGGGTCCGAAGGACGGGCGAGACCCGCGGCTCGCCCCGGCAAGTCGATCCGCAACGCGGATCGGGGTGGGGGGCGGCGCCAGCACCCCCACCCGGACCTTCGGTCCGACCTCCCCACAAGGGGGAGGTAGGGAGCCCAGTTTTTTGCGCAGTTCCATTCCGCATCTCCATAAGAGCGCGCTATCCGCCGGCGAGCAGAGCGCGTCTCACCCTCCCCCTTGTGGGGAGGGTCGCTGCGAAGCAGCGGGGTGGGGGTCAGTGCGGCGCTGCAGGCTTTTCCACGGCCGCGGCATTGGTTGCTGGCGGCATCCAATCCCAAATGTCCCAAATTAACTTCGTGCCAACGGGGGGCTTCCCCTACGCAATCGGCGGATGTAAGGATATATTAGCAATTCGTTAAGTTTCCAGTCGAGGTGTGCGTAAGGGGAGTTCGGTCATGAACTTCAGAGGCCTGATCAAGCGTGCTGAAGAGGTAGACAAAGCAGTTCAGGACCTGCAGGTCGAATTGGCCGATCAGGACCTGCAGATCGAATTGGCGGACGCGCTGGATGCAAGTCTGGACGCCGAAGACCTGGCTTCGCCAAAGAGCGATGATGTCCCCGATCCCGCCGCGGGTACCGACGACCCGCCACCCGAGGCCAATGCGGCCAATGGGGATAGTGCGAAGAACGCGGACAGTGCGGATACGGACAGTTCCGAAAGCGCGCCACGACTGACGCCTCATACCCAGACCCGACTGGCCGCATTGAGTGCCTTTGAGGGGCTCTTCCATGACGCCAGGGATTATCTGGAGGAGATCAACGACAGACTGTCGGAGATCGGGACCTCACACCATTTGACGCGCGAATTCCTCAACATCCTCCACAACGACATTCTTCGCGCCAACGAGCTGGAGCTTACAAATGCGGGCCTGGCCGCCGAACAAAAAACGCTGTCGGAAAAGCTGCACGACGCGGTGAGAAAGCTGCGCGAGCGTGAAGGCGCTTTCGAAGTGCTGCAACAGCGCGAGACAAGCCTGGTTCAGGACAGGGAGGCGCTTCGCGCGGCGCTTGCCGCGACAAGGCTGGAACTCGTGGAGACAGCCAATGCGAACGCAAAACGCGAGGCGGAGTTCGGCGACATCGCCAAGCGGCTGACCGGCAGAACGGTCGAGGCCAACAGGCGCTTGCGCGAGAGCAAGATGCTGCGGGAAAAGCATGTCAACCTGTCGATCGAGCTCGACAAGGCGCTGAAGCGGGAATCCCAGGCGCGCCACAGGCTCGACGAGCTCTCGACGATCCATGCCAGCGAGGCAGCGCGGCTTGCGGAACTGCTGGCCGCGCTCGGCAAGAGCGAGAAGGAGGAGATGCGGCTCCAGAAGGCGCTTGAGGCCGCGCAGGCGAAGCTGTCGGAAACAACCGAAGCGGCCCGCATGATGGAAGGCGACAGGGAAGCCGAGCTGGCTCGCGGTCAGGCGGAAATGCGCGGGTTGGGTTCGGAGATCCAGAATCTGCAATCGCGACTGGAGCAAGCCTCGAACGAGAACAGCGAGGCCACCAGCGAGATCGCCAGGCTCAAGACTGAACTGAACGACACCCTTGCCGAAAAGAAAATCGCCGACGAAAGATTGTCGGCTCTCAGCCATGAGAACGAAAACGACAGGATGAATCTTTCGAAAGTGAACGCCAATCTTTCGCAGCTTGCGCTGCAACAGGCATCGGAACAGATACAGTTCGACGTCCAGAGGCAGGAGTGCGAGGACCTCAAGGCCGAAATCGTGTCACTCAATGCCCGGATCAAGGAGTTGCTGCCCTACGAGCGGCTCCACAAGGCCACCAGCGGCAGACAGCGCGAGGGCGGCGGCGTGGTCGAGATCGCCGGAGTGATGGCGGAGAAGGCACGTACAACGGGCAGGCGGCGCATCCGCAGGAACCTCCGCGCCACGACATAGCTCAATTCGTCATTCCAGCGTCTCCGCGACGTCGCTTCGCTCCCGCTCCGCCGGGCCGGCACCTCACCCGGAGAGTAAACCAATGGGGCGCCGGGCAATCGCGGCCCGGACCCTTGTCAGTCGAGCGGCTCGTGCTGGTAAAGCTCGTCCATTGTGAGCGATGCCAGGGCGCCGAAAGGCGCCTGCTTCTTCACCCGGCCGCCGCTGAGGATAACCACGTCGTCGCAGAACGAGATGGTGCTGTGATGGTGGCTGATGACGATGGTCGTGCGGCGGCCGGCTCTCGACTTCAGGGTCTCGACGATGGCCGCTTCCGACAGTCCGTCCACCGCATTGGTGGCTTCGTCCAGGATGAGGAGATCGGGATCGCGCACCAGGGCCCTGGCCAATGCGATCCGCTGCCTCTGTCCCGCCGACAAATTGACACCCCTGTAGCCAACCAGTGTCTCGTAACCCTGAGGCAGCCGTTCGATGAATTCATGCGCTTCGGCCAGTCTCGCGGCGCCCTCGGCGTCGCTGGCCGTGGCCGCATCCTGCCCGTAGGTTATGTTTTCAAAAATGGTGCCATCGACCAGTTCCAGCTCCTGGCTGGCCAGTGCGATGTGCCGGCGCCACTGGCTGGCATCGATCCGGTCGAGGGGTGATCCATCGATTAGGATCCTGCCGGTGTCCGGTTCCACGAAGCGGCACAACAGATTGACGATCGTCGTCTTGCCGGCGCCCGAGCGGCCGATCAGCGCCGTCGAGCGGCCGCTGCCGATTTCGAACGTCGCCGAATGCAGCACCACTTCACGCCGGTCCGTGCCGGAATAGGTGAACGTCACATCATCGAACTTGATGCCCTGGCGCAGACCGTGGAACGGCCCGTCGCCTCGCGGCGGTTGCGGCTTGCCAGTGGGATCCAGCATCCATGTCACCTCTTCGAGCGATCCGCTCAGGCCCTGCAGCTGGCTCCATGACCCTTGCAGGGCCCGCATATGCGGCTGCAGCCTGTAGAGCAGTATGACAAACGCGATGATCAGCGGAAAACTCACTTGCACCAGCCAGGCGCCGATCACCACCGCCAGGAACAGCATGGCGTGGAGAACCTCCGTCAGCGGCGGCAACGCTCCCTGGCGCACAAGCAGGGCGAAAGAGGCGCGGCGAACCGCATCGGACGCCGTATCGAATATCGCCTTCTCCCGGCTCTCCTGTCCGAAGATGCGGATCAGGCGTCCGGCATGAACCAGATGGAGCATCTGCGAGGCGAGGTGGCTGTTGCGCGAAGCGACGCTGCGGCTGGGCTCTTTGAGATTGGCCGAGAGGATGGCGTGCGCGATCTGGACGAGCGCCAGTCCAAGCGTGACCAGCAGCGTCATGCGCCAGGAAAGCAGCAGCAGGAAAGCCAGCAGGATGATGGCGGCCGATGCGCTGACGATGGCCGACAGCATGATCTGGATCGCATCCGACGCCCGCCAGGATTCGTTGGAGATGATGTTGAGCAGGCGTCCGGGACTCTGCCGCAGGAAGAAGGGGTAGCCGACCCGCAAGAGCTGCTCCGACAAGGCGCCGCGGATCGAATGACTTGCCTTGCCTGAGATGAAGGTCGTCAGCAGCGTGTTGGCGAAGGCAAAAACGTTCTTCAGGATGATCGAGCCGAGGATGGCGACCGAAATGGCGACAAGCCGGTCGCGTTCGCTCAAGCCCGATCCGACGTGCTGGAGGACAGCGGAGAAACCGGCCATTCCCGCCGCATCCCCGTGTCCCATGATGATGCCCAGCAACGGGATGATCAGGCCGATACCGAACCCTTCGAGGACGGCGCTGACCAGACCGAGAAGCACCACGGCCGGAAGCAGGCGCAGTTGCCGCTTTCCGAACGCCCGGAACAGCATCGGCAGGCTTGGCGGTAGCAATGGCATTATAGCGTTTCACCTCGCCTGGGCGTTGGCTTGCTGATCTTGCCGCAGCGGCTCGGCCCGCGGCCTTCTCGCCAGCAGGAGAATCGCGAATTTGGCCGCGCCGAGCAAATTCATGGCGACGATCGGCCAGTGCGGCAGGTTGAGTTCACGATCGAACGCAGGCCCACCCGCCAATTCCCGAAAAGCCCCTCTTACGGCCCAGTAGAAATGGCGAAGCAGCCAGGGCGCATGGCGAACATGTTTCAGGCAGAGCCCGCCATTGCCCAGACTGTAGTCGCGGTGAAGCTTTTCGATGGATCCGCGATCCCGCCGGCCGTGATGATGGAGCACCGTCATGTCCGGGACATACTCGACCGCGAAGCCGAGCAACACCGCCCGCACGAGGTAATCGGTGTCCTCGGCCGAGCGCAATGGTCCGCCGGCGCCGAAGCGTTCGTCGAAATAACCGATGCGGGCCGCGACATCGCGGTGCATCGTCATGTTGCAGCCCACCACAAAGCCGCCGGGATGAACATCTGGTGTCAGCCGCTCGCGCACCCGCGACCGCTTGATGGTGAACGGCAGATCCCTGGGATCGCCAAGCTCGACACGGCCTCCCCGGATGAGCCATTTTTCCCCGGACGCATAATGTCGCTCCAGATCGCGCAGGTAGTCGCGATGGACCGTGCAATCATCATCGACGAAGACCAGCACATGGCCGCGCGCGCGCCTCAGCCCGGCGTTGCGGGCAGCCGCCAATCCCGGGCGCGGCTCGCAAATGGCCGTGAATGGAATGTCCGACAGTTCGGCGATGCTGGCCAGGCGTTCGGCCGTGCGGTCGCTCGAACCGTTGTCGACGACCACGAGTTCGGCCGCGAAGCTGGCATAGGCGCGGCACGCGGCCTGCACCGACTTGATGCAGGCCTCCAGCACCGCGACACGGTTGCGCGTACAGATGATGAAGCTGACTTCCGGCGCCGATCGTTCCGGGCGGGGCCCGGCCGGGGCAAGGTCAAGCGCCGCCGAACGATCGCGCTGCAGGGGTTGGTGGGCTTTAACGATCATCCCTCAGCCCGCCTGATAAGGTGCCAAAACCGCCGCGGCGGGCGCGGATTTGAAGAAGTATGCCATGGCGTCCGCTTGCCTGCTGGCCGACAGCGAGGCGAGGCTGAACCATGGCGCCCAGGCGCCGGGCCGCAGCGCATATTGCTCGCGGCGCCGGATGGCGTTCCACTTCGCGGTCCGCGTCAGCAATTCATGCGTCAGCGGAGGGTGCCTTTCGTCGGCTACGAGCTGGTAGAGGAAATAGAACAGGTTGAGCGCGCCGGCCTCGAAGCTCGACCGCGTCGCGGCCGGCAGGGAGCAAATCTCCTCCTCCAGCGCGACGATGAAGTTGGCCGCACGGGTAACCGTGTCGGGGGTGACGGCATCGCCGATGTCGCGCAGGTCCCGCGTGGCTTCCGCCAGGCCCTCGCGCTCGAGGTTCTCGGCCACGATCCGCAAATGCGTTCTGCGCATCTCCTTGACGTGCCGGCTGGTCACGCTTGCCTGATGGACGCGGTAGACGACCAGGTTTTCGGGCATCATGGCTGCCGGGTAACGGCCGGCCAGCCGCCTGAAAAGATCGAAATCCTCGGCGTGCCTGTAGGTCTGGTCGTAGTGGAGAACGCCGTCGTTGACGATCTTCCTGTTGTAGACCACCGTCGGGTGCATGAAGATCGTGAAGAACATCGCCAAAATAGGGATGCGGCCGAACTGGAACACCGGATCGGGCTTGCCCTTGGCGATGCGGCCGCGGATCAACATGTCGACGCCAGCGCCGCAGAAGCCCAACTCGGGCCGCCGTTCAAACAGCGCGACCTGACGCGATAAGCGCCAGGGATAGGCGACGTCGTCGGCGTCCATCCGCGCGACCAACTCGCCCCGAGCGACCGCCAGCCCTTCGTTGAGCGTCGCGACGAGGCCACGGTTTTCGCGCGAGATGATCGAGATGCGGCTGTCGGCCTCCCGGTATCGCTCGAGGATCTCGAGCGAATTGTCGGTCGACCCGTCATCGATCGCGATGATTTCCAGGCGGCCATAATCCTGCCGCAGGATGCTTCCCAGTGCGGCGGCGAGATAGGGCCCCGCATTGTAGACCGGCAGCAGAACGGAGACGAGCGGCGCGGCGGTCATCGTGTCACATCCGTTCGCTGGAGGTCGAGCGATGGCGCGCGGCCATCGGGCGCACCCTCGCCAGCCAACCGCCATGGCCGGCCTGCGCGGCATGGGCGCGCGCGACATAGGGGAAGTGGCGCTTCAGGCTGTTGAGCGGTCTTTCGAAGACCACCCAGGAAATCGAGGCCACGACGATCGTGGCGGCGCTTGCAACCAGGAACCGCTCTGGCCCTTGCTCCGAGACGTTGAGCGGAATCCAGGGCTGCGACTTGACGGCGAGCGACAGCAATATCGGATGATAGAGATAAACGCCGTAGCTGATGCGGCCAAGCGCAAGCAGCGGCGGCAGGTCAAGAAGCTTGCCGATTGCGCCGCCAAGGCCGCTCGAACAAGCGGCAACGATGGCCATCAGCGGCACCAGGGGCAGGACTTCCCGCAGCAGCCAGCGGGCCCATTCCAGCATCGGATCGGCGGGCGCCGGGACAAACCACTCGATCATCAGGAATGCGGCCGCGAAGGAAGGCCAGCCCAGCCGCACCCATTGCGGCAGGCCGGCGCCCCTGGACCGCCAGCAGGCAAGCAGTGCACCCGACGCCAGCGCATCCATGGATGCCGGCGGCAGCAGGTCGCGCGCCAGCGCGGGGGTGGCGGTGATCGGCCAATAGACGCGATAGGCCAGCGACAGCGCGATGACGCCGATGCAGATCGCTTCGAAGCGGCGGCGTGGGGCCAAAAGGACGACCAGCGGCCAGGCAAGATAGAACTGCTCCTCGATGCTCAGGCTCCAGGAATGGCCCAGCACCCAAGGGTTCCAGTCATTGTGCAGCGCATACCAGAAATTCGACAGATAAAGCGCATGCCAGACCAGCGACCCCCTGGACTGGTCCAGGTCGACCAGCCAGACGAAACCCAGGACGGCAAAATAGGGCGGGAATATCCGCAGCGCCCGCCTGATGTAGAAGGATCGCAGCGCAGGGCCGGTCTCGAACTCGGCGGCCGAACGCGCTTCCAGGAGCAGGCGCGTGATCAGGAAGCCGCTCAGCACGAAGAACAGCCGCACGCCGATATGACCCCAGAAGGAAGATCCCCCCGCCGCGAAGAAATGGGAGTACATCACCATCGTCACGGCGACGGCCCTCAGTGCATCCAGTTGAATGTCGCGGGCGTTTCCCATCAGCGGCTTTCGCCGGCGTGATGTCCGCGATGAAGCCGCCAGCCGGCCGTTTCGAGCGGCAGGCCGAAGCGGACGAGGCCCGCCAGGGCGCCGGCATCACCAATTCCGGCCTTTGCGAGTCCGGCCGGGCAGGGCTCGAAATCGACGTACGGACAGCTCAATTTGGCCAAGCTGGCGGAATCCTCCACGGCCTATGTCCAGTCGCAAACAAGTCCCCCAGGAATGGTTCGGCTATGGCATTGTGCAGCGCAACACAAAAAATCTACCCAGCTGAAATACTTAAGTGAGCAAGCGCTAAAAAATCGGCAAAACTGCCCCGATTTCCAGCTTTTTGGCGGCTTTCTCTAGAGAATCAGCCTTGTTTGCGCGCTGCAGCATGGTCGCCGGTTTTTCGCCGATTGCCCGCACGGTCCCGACCGCGGCTATTCAGCGACGATGACCGCCTGCCTGGTGATGCGGCCCGCGACCTGGTGGGTTGCGGCACTATCCATCACACCGCCTCCGCTGGTGCTGGGCGGCAATTTCAATGTGCTGTCGACGGACATCTTCTTCGCCGTGGTCGGTGCCCGGGTAGGTTGCAGCATGCCCGCACTGCTTGCCCCAGCAGGCAGTTGCCTGCTGCCTCACGACAGGTGGGCCGGTTCGCCCTATTTCCATGCAGCCAGGCGGGTTTTGGCCCGGCGGCAGGGAGGACGAACCAAAGTGACATTGACGTCGGTTGCCCGTCGCGAAGCGGCGCCCTTGCCTGTCGCGGCGCTGATGGGGGCCATGGTGTCGATCCAGATCGGCGCCACCTTCGCCAAGGGCCTGTTCCCGCTGATCGGCGCGCAAGGCACGACGACGCTGCGGCTCGTCGTCGGCGCGCTGATGCTGATCGCGGTGCTGCGGCCCTGGCAGGTGCGACCCTCGCGCGCCACCATGCCGTGGCTGGTCGCCTATGGGGTGACGCTGTGCGCGCTCAACCTCCTGTTCTACGCCGCACTTGCCACCATTCCGCTCGGCATCGCGGTGGCGCTGGAGTTTTCCGGTCCGCTTCTGCTGGCGACGCTGGCCTCGCGGCGCGCCAGCGACTTTGCCTGGATCGCGCTGGCGGTGGCCGGCATCGTGCTGTTGTCGCCTTTCGTCCGTTCGCTCCAGCCGCTCGATCCGACCGGGGTGATGCTGGCGCTGGCGGCCGGCGGCTTCTGGGCGCTCTACATCGTGCTGGCCCAGAAGGCCGGCGCGGAACTGGGCTCGCGCACCACCGCGTATGGGATGGCCATCGCTGCCGTTCTGGTGCTGCCTTTCGGCGTGGCGCAAGCGGGGACCGCGCTGCTGGCGCCGTCGATCCTGATCAGTGCCTTGCTCGTCGGCCTGTTTTCGAGCGCGCTGCCGTTCTGGCTGGAGATGGTGGCGCTGACCCGGATGCCGGCCCGCATCTACGGCACGCTGACCTGCCTGGAGCCGGGGCTGGGCGCGCTGGCCGGCTTCCTGTTCCTGCACGAGAGCCTGACCACCACGCAATGCGCCGGGATCGCCGCCGTAATTGCCGCGGCTTTCGGTGCCGCGGTCACGTCGAAGCCACCGGTGCCGTCGCCGGAATAGGGGGAGGGCCGGCGGGTTCATGGACCGCGTGGCGATGTCATTTCCGCCTGTTGTCAGAACTTGATGCCGAGATCGACCTTGGCGCCCTGATCGATGCCGCCGCCGCCGAACTGGCCGGAATAGGACAGGCCGAGCGTCGCATTGGCAGCGAGATGCAGGTCGAGCCCGGCTTCGACAAGCGCTGCATCCCTGGCGATCGGCACGCCGGCGATGGTGAAGGCATCGCCGCCGGCGAAGGCGAACGCGGACAGCGGCGCCGTGTCGCCAAAGGCGTGACGCCAGCCGAGCATGCCGCGCGCGGTGGCGTTCATGCCGCCAAGCGCAAGATCGGTGGAGCCGCGCAAGCCCAGCGTGGTGAAGGTGGCGTCGGTGGTCGAGCCGGCACTGGTCAGCGCCGCCGCGCCGCCCGTTTCGGTGAAGCCATCGGTGTGCACGCTGACATAGGCGAGATTGGCGAATGGCTCGAGCTTGAAGCGCCCGGCATCGGCCTTGTAGGCGAGTTCGCCAAAGACCTGCGCGGTGCCGGCGTCGTAGTCGGCCGACAGCGCGTCCGTGAAACCGTTGAAAGCGACGGCGCGTTTTGTCGAGAGGCTGCTCCAGCTGTAGGCGGCACCGGTGCGGAAGGCGATCGCGCCCCAATTGGTGCCGCCGTAGAGACCGAGATGGTAGTTGTCGCTCTTGCCCGATGAATTGCGATCATCGGCGTCAAAACTCGAATGGCTGTAGCCGCCGAGCAGACCGACGCGCCAGCCGCCGACCAACGTATCGGCGCCGGCCAACAGGCCGCCGGTCGAGCGGTCGAAGGCGGCGGCGTTGCCGTCGGAGTCCGTATTGCCCCAGGAACCAAAAGCCTGGCCCCAGACGGCGAAACGATCGGTGTCGGCTGACACCATCTCCGGCCCACCTTCGCCATAGGCCATGACCGGCAATGCGGCCGCGCCAGCATCGCCGAAGGCGGCGCTGATGCGGGCATTCGCTGCATCGCGAACGAAGCGACTGTCCTCGACCAGCATGCCCTTGGCCGAGGCATGGATTTCGCCCGAGAGCTGGTCGAAGGCGTCCTGAGCAGCCGCCTCCGTGGGCAGTTGCATGATGGCGTCATAGAGCGCATTGCCGCTGCCCAGGCCTTCAGCGCCGCCGCCTGTGGCGATCTGGTTGGGCGTCAGCCCGACCGAGGCGAAGGTCTTTTGGACGACATCGAGATAGACGTGATTGGCGTCGTAGCTGTCGACCAGGCCGAGGAAAGCCGCCCCAGTGTCGCCGGTAACCGTGTAGGTCCCGGTGACGCCGCTATCGGCTTGCAACACGGTATAGTGCGTGCCCGCCACATAAGGCGCGCCGTCGAGTTTGACCACGTCGATCAGCGCGCCGCTGTCGATCGTTGCTGCACCCGTCGCATGCAGGAAATCGGAGGTACCGGTCGAGGTGAGTTCGATCTGGTAGATCGAGCCCGCTGCATGGTCGATGTCGCCGGCGACGTTGAGCGTGCCGATCGAATTGCCCGGCGCGATGATGCCGCCCGCTTGCGCCACGATGCCGCCCACCGTGCCGTTGCCGCCCAGCGTGCCGCCCGAGACCGTCACTAGCGAATTGGCCAGCGAGCCGTTCACGGCCAGCCGTCCGCCGCTCACGTTGGTGGCGCCGGTGAAGCCGCTCGAATCGGCGGTCAGGTTGGTATTGCCGGCGATCTGGTTGATCGTGCCCAGTCCGCCGATGATGGCGCCGAAGGCGTAGTTTGCGCCGGTATGATTGAAATTGAGCGCGCCGGTGCCGGCGCCGAACTGCAACGCGGCGGGATCGAAGATGCCGGCGCCCGTCGCCGCGGAGCCTGCCGCGCCGCCGATGTTGAGGTTGCCGGTCGAGCCTGCCTGACTGGCGATCACGGTAAGGCCGTCCACAATAGCGGTGCCGCCGTTGGAGAGCGTCACCGAAGCCGTACCATCAAAACCGATCAGCAGGTCGCCATGCATCTCCCACAGCGAATCCGTGCCGTCGACCGTTGCCTGGCCGGTGGCATCCGCACCGATCGCCATGTAGGCAAAGCCGCCGGAGGCTACGCCGCCATTGGTGACGGTAAGAGTGCCGCTTCCTTGATCGCCAAGGTACAGGCCGTTCTTGTTGGTCCATTTCGAACCCGCGCCGTCGACGGTAACCGCACCAATGGCTGTCGTTGCCCCGCCGACAACGACCGCATCGGCATCTGCTGAACCGCCGTTGGTGATGGAAAGTGTCGCGTGACCGCCGGCGCCCACGGCAAGAACGTCATCGGTGCTCCAGGAGGATCCCGGCCCGTCCACCGTCGCGGTCGCCGTTGCGGTATCGACTTCGCCGAGGCTCGCGGCTTGGTTGGTGAGCTTGCCGCCGTTCAGGATGTTCAGTGCACCGGTGCCCTGGTAGCCGACGAACAGGTCGTCACTGCTGACCGCGCCGCCGTTCGAGATCGTCAGCGTGCCCGTGCTGAGACCGCCGACATAGAGATTCCCGCTGTTCGTCCACTTCGATCCCGCACCGTCGACGAAGACCATGCCGGTCGAGGCCGCCGAGTGGCCAACATAGCCCGAGGCATCGCTGACCGCGCCGCCGTTGGTGATCGCAAGGGTGCCCGTGCCCAAATCGCCGATAGCCAGGTTGGAACTGTTGATCCAGGTCGAGGCGGTACCGTCGACGAAGACCATGCCGGTCGAGCCCGCCTTCGCGCCAATGGCCGCCCAGCTGTTGCTGACCGCGCCACCCTTGGTGATCGTCAGGGTGCCGGTGCCGAAATCGCCGACAAGCAGGTTGGAGCTGCTGGTCCAGGTCGAGCCGCCGTCGACGAACACCATGCCGGTCGAGCCCGCCGATTTGCCAACATAACCCGCGACATTGCTGACTGCACCGCCGTGGGTGATCGCCAGATTGCCGGCGCCGTGATCGCCGACATACAGGTCCGAGCTGTTGGTCCAGGTCGAGCCCCCACCATCGACCATCGCCGTGCCGGTCGAGCCTCCATTGTAGCCCAAATATGCGTCGGTGCTTGTTACCTTGCCGCCCGCGGAAACGACCAGGCTGGCCGTGCCGTTTTGACCAAGAGTCAAAAGCCCGGAATTCGTCCATGTCGAAACCGCGCCATTGACCGTGACCGATCCGCTGGAGCCTGCGTTGACGCCAACAGCGGCGTCGGCATTGCTGACAACGCCGCCCTTGGTGATATCGAGAGTACCGGTGCCGGATTCCCCGACATCCAATTCGCCAGTCATCGTCCAGGTCGAGCCGGCACCGACGGAAGCCGTGCCGACTGAACCCGCATTCACACCTATGTCACCGTACTGGCTGCTGACGGCGCCGCCATTCTTGACGATCAGCGAACCGTTGCCGGAAACGCCGACATTCAAAGGTGCGAATGTCGTGAAGGTCGCGTCATCCACCGTCAGGGAGCCGGTTGATCCCAAATTATTCGCGATTGTTATCGTATTTGAAAACAGCGCCGAAGCGCCATTTGAGATCGTTAGCGAACCCGCCCCATGGCTGCCTATGGAAAGATGGGTTCCGTTCCACGCAGAGCCCGCGCCATCGACCGTCGCCGTGCCGGTCGAGCCTCCGTTGTAGCCCAAATATGCGTCGGTGCTTGTTACTTTGCCGCCCGCGGAAACGACCAGGCTGGCCGTGCCGTTTTGACCAAGAGTCAAAACCCCGGAATTCGTCCACGTCGAACTCGCACCATTGACAGTGACCGATCCGCTGGAGCCTGCGTTGACGCCAACAGCGGCGTCTGCGTTGCTGGCAACGCCGCCCTTGGTGATATCGAGAGTACCGGTGCCGGATTCCCCGACATCCAGTCCGCCAGTCATCGTCCAGGTCGAGCCGTCGACGGAAGCTGTGCCGACTGAACCCGCATTCACACCTATGTCACCGTACTGGCTGCTGACGGCGCCGCCATTCTTGACGATCAGCGAACCGTTGCCGGAAACGCCGACATTCAAAGGTGCGAATGTCGTGAAGGTCGCGTCATCCACCGTCAGGGACCCGGTTGATCCCAAATTATTCGCGATTGTTATCGTATTTGAAAACAGCGCCGAAGCGCCATTTGAGATCGTTAGCGAACCCGCCCCATGGCTACCTATGGAAAGATGGGTTCCGTTCCACGCAGAGCCCGCGCCATCGACCGTCGCCGTGCCGGTCGAGCCTCCGTTGTAGCCCAAATATGCGTCGGTGCTTGTTACTTTGCCGCCCGCGGTGATGATCATCGTGCCGGCGCCAGAATTGCCCACATAGAGATTCGAGCTGTTGTTCCAGGAGCCGGCACCGGTGACGTTGACCATACCATTGGAACCCGACGCGTAACCGAGGTAGCCACCGGTGTTGCTGACCGTGCCGGCGTTCGAGACCGTCAGCGTCCCAGTGCCCCCATATCCAATTGCAAGGTTGGCGAAAGTGCTCCACGAGGAGCCGGCGCCCGTAACCGTTGCCGATGCATTGGCGGTTGCTGAATATGCCAATGTACCGTCTTGACTGGTGAGAGTGCCGGCATTCGAAATGGTGAGATCACCGGTTGAAGAAAAGCCATCTGCTATGGTGAGACCCGCGGCAAAAGCATTTCCGGCGTTGATGACGGTCGGGTTTGTGGTGGTTGTGTTGATAGTGACATTATCGGCCGCTGTCGGCACCGACACAGGGCTCCAGTTTCCGGCGGTAAACCAGTTCGTGGAAACAGTGCCGGTCCAGGTCTCGGCCGCTTTGGCGGCGATTGGCTGGCCAAGACCGACCAGCGCCGTCGACGTCAGCGCCAGATACTTCAACGCCTTCGCCTTGCGGCTTCCAAATGTGTTCCGCAGCATTCAATCCCCTGACATGACAGTCGTTTCACCCTGAGGCTGACATGTCATTGGAGCCTAGCTGTTGTCTTGGGCAGGACCGCACTGGAATTGGACTGGAGTGAGGTGCCGTACTTTTTCCGTGCACTGTGGCAGTTTGGCGCCATCGATCGCCGCGGATCTCGGCTTTCGACGAGAGGGAATCGGAAATCGCGTGTCCGGCTTCCGGGTATCCGGATTACTATCTGGCGCTCGTTGGCGTGTAGCCGAATCGGCGGCGAAAGCAGCGGTTGAAATACGACACATCGCTGAAGCCACTGATCATGGCAATTTCGCTGACGCGCATCCCGCCATTCTGTCTCTGCGAGAGCATCCTGTGGGCCGTCTGCAGGCGCAGTTCGAGAACGCGCTCGGAAAAGCTGATGTCCGTCTCCTGCAGGAGATCGTGAACATAGCGCGCCGACAGGCCGAGTTCCTGCGCGACGCCTTGCGCCGAGATGCCGGGGTTGGCGAAATTGTCGGCGATCTTCGCCAGCACCGCCTGCAGCCTGGCCGCTGGCAACCCGCGTAAGCCGGCTAGTTCGGCAGGCTCGCCTTTGGCGCCTGTCACCAGGCCGATCAAATCGACGATCGTTTCCGTCGCGTGCGCTATCAGATCGGGCGAGACGAGAGGGCGGCCGGTTTCAAGAAGTTGACAATAACGCTTGAGAAAATCGAGAGCTTCGTTCTCGGCGCCGATCTTCAACGCCAGCCTGTCATCGATCCGCGGGAAGGCCTGGGTGAGGACAGCACGGGGGACCACCACGTTTGTCCACACATTGCTGTCGGCACCGTTCATTTTCAGCGCTTCCGATGCAGTGACCAGGACCGCTTCTCCCTGTCCGACACCATAGTCGCGGCCGACCTGTGCGCCGGTCAGCAGCGTGTCGGATTTGTTTATCAGCAGGAGATAACCATCGTTGCCGTCATCGGCGATATTGCTTGCCTTCCTCGTTGCATGGTTGATCGTTCCGGACATCTGGCCAAGAACCAGTGATCCGACAGCCGTTGCTTCGATAGCAGCTTGGAAAGGCAGGTTGTCCGATATTCCGTATTCGACCGACCATATCTCAGCGACGTGGATGTCTTGCCAGAGGGAAAATCGATCGCGATCACTGAGATGCGAGGGCAGTTGAGCCGATGAAAACACCGTCTTTCGCGACAATGGAACACCCCGATGACCACAGCTTCAAAGAATATCGAACGAAATGTTTTCTAGTTCGGGACGGTTAATCATCTGGCGTTCAACTGATTGAATTAGACCCATAACCGAGTATAACGACGCGTGGCGTCACCCGAAAGTATGACGCGGCAAAATCGTTCGAGGTGAGATCGGCTTTTTTTACAATGAGGCGCTGCTCGCCATCCATGGAAGTGGGCACGTGGAATAGGAGGCTTGGTGGAGAGGCTGAGCGGCGAAGTACTTTCTTCGATTGTCGGTGATATCTACGATTGCGTTTTGAACCCCGACGGCTGGGCCGGGGTAATGACCCGGATCACGGAGGCGGTCGACGCCGCCTACACCACCATCGCGCTTGCCAGCACTGCCGGCAATCGTGGCCGCTTCGCGGCTCAATCGCCCTGGGATCCCGTGCAAATGCGCATGCTCCAGGAGGACTATGATTTTGACGCAATTCCCGGACTGAAGGCCGCGATCGTCGGCGACATCGACACGCCCGTTGCGACGTTGTCTCTTATGAGCGAAGCCGAACTCCAGCAGACGCCATTTTTCCAGAATTGGGCCAGACCGCAGGGATTGCGCGAGGCCTGCATCACCAAATTCGTTCATACGCCGGACCGGATCGGGCTCATGGGTTGCACCACGCGGGCCAGCAGGGAGATCATCTCAATCGAAGAACAGCGTTTCCTGGCATTGCTCTCGCCGCATCTGCGCCGTGCTTCCCTGATTGGAGATCTGCTCGATCAGGCCCGCGTTACCGCCGACCTTTATCGCCAAGCGCTCGACCGTCTCGCCGTGCCTGTCGTTCTTACCGGCGCCAACGGAGCAATCCTCCATGCCAATCGGGCGGCCGATCGAATGTTTTCGGCGCAAGGTCCCATTCTTTCTAGGAAGGGCCTGCTTCAGGCGCAGAATCCGGTGACGGCCCGCGCCCTGCTGGAGGCAATCGCCGGTGCCGCGAGCGAGGACGCTTCGCTCGGCTCCCGCGGCATAGGCCTGCCCATTTCCGCCCCGGGTCAGCCGCCCGCCGTCGCCTATGTATTGCCGTTGACCGAAGGAACCGCCCGCGCGGCTTTCCGGCCGGCATATGCCGCTGTCTTCGTGTCGACGACGACGTCTTCCTCTCCGCTTCCTGAAGCCGTCCTCACCGCGCTGTTCGACCTGACGCCCGCGGAGGCGCGGGTCCTGCTGCGCATCGGCAGCGGATTGTCCGCGTCGAAGAGCGCGCTGGCGCTCGGCATCGGCGAAAACACCTTGAAGACCCACCTCAACCGTATCTTCGCCAAAACCAGCACGAGACGCCAAGCCGATCTCGTCAAGCTCGTTTCGGACATAGCCACGCCGCTTGCACCTCAGTGATGGCGCCCAACGCGACGTTGCGCAATGGCTGCAGGTTGACGATAATTCGGCGCAACGCGCACCCCCTTTGCGTGCCGGCCAATCACTGTGGCAACCCTCACCGCCGCCAGGGCGGTTCCGGCGCGAAGCGCTTGCCGATCCAGTCGGCGAAGGCGCGGGTCTTGGCGGCTTGTCCCTTGGCTGAGGGCGTGACGACATAGATCGCGCCTTCGTCGGCCAGCGTCCAGTCCTCCAGGATTGGCACCAGCCGTCCGTCGGCGAGCTCGCGGCCGACCAGCCAGTCGGTGCTCATCATCAGGCCGACGCCTTGCACGGCGGCCTCGACAAGCACCTCGGCATCATCGGTGACCAACGGCCCGGATACCTCGACGCGCACGCTCCGCCCCTCGCGGTCGGTCATCTCCCAGGCCGGAAAGGTCTGGAAGCCGCTGAAGCCCAGGCAGGAATGTTCGAGCAGCGCCCGCGGTGTCTCCGGCCTGCCCCTTCGGGCGAGATAGGAGGGGGCGGCGCAGAGCAGCCGCCGCCGCGTCGCCACCTTGCGCGCCACCAGGCGCGAATCCTCCAGCGCGCCGAGCCGCACGGCGACGTCGAAATTCTCGGCGACCAGATCGGCGAAGCGGTTGGAGAATTCGGCCTCGATGCGGACATCGGGAAATTCGGCAAGGAATTGGGGCAGCAGCGGCCCGATCCACATGCGCCCGAACGTGCCGGGCAGCGCCAGCCTGAGCAGGCCGCGCGGGCCGCCGCCGGCATGTGCAGACGCGGCAGACTCGGCCTCGTCCACGGAGGCGAGGATGGCGCGCACCCGGACCATGAATTCGGCGCCCGCTTCCGTCAGCGACACGCTGCGCGTCGTGCGATGGAGCAGCCTGACGCCCAGCCGCTCCTCCAGCGATTGCAGCCGCCGCGACAGGATGGTCGCGTCGCGCCCGACACGCGCCGCCGCCCTGGTGAAGGAGCGCGCCTCGGCGATGGCCGCGAAGGCCACCATTTCGGCAAGGGTCATCGGCTCGTGAGATTGCTGCATAAGTCACATTACTGAAATGTAAAAGGCAAGGATTATCCAAACATATCGCAGCAGATAGCTTCACTCAACCCATTAATCGTCCCACCGGAGTGAAACCATGAAAGCCATCGAACTGAGCCAACCCAGGCTGGACGCCTTCCGCGCCGCCACCATTGCCACCCCCGAACCGCAGCGCGGCGAGGTGCTGATCCGCCAGCGTGCGGCGAGCCTCAATTTCGTCGATGTCGCGGTGGCGAGCGGCAATTATCCTGGACCGAGCTTTCCGCTCATCCCTGTCGCCGACGGCGCCGGCGAGATCGTCGCGCTGGGCGAGGGGGTTACGGGATTCGCCGTCGGCGATCGCGTCGTCGCCCATGCCAAGCCGCGCTGGATCGGTGGCCGGCCGCGGCCTTACGAGATGACGCAGATGCGCGGCATCTCGCTGCCGGGGTCGTTGGCCGAATATGTCGCGCTGCCGGCCAATTCGGTCGTGCCGGTGCCGGCGCATCTCTCCTTCGAGGCGGCGTCGACGCTGCCGATCGCCGGCACCACCGCCTGGAACGCCATCCGTGCCGCCGATGTCGGGCCGGGCTCGGTCGTCGTGCTGCTCGGCACCGGCGGTGTCTCGATCTTCACCCTGCAGCTTGCGAAAGCCGCCGGCGCCACCGTCATCATCACCTCGTCGTCGGACGAGAAACTGGAGCGGGCGAAGGCACTGGGCGCCGATCATCTCATCAACTACCGCGCGACGCCCGACTGGGACGGAAAGGTGCTGGAGCTGACGGGCGGCCTCGGCGCCGACCTCGTCGTCGAGACCGGCGGCACCGCCACCTTTGCCCGCGCCATCAACGCCACCGCGCCCGGCGGCACGCTGTTCACCATCGGTTTCGTTACCGGCGCCGAGGCCACGATCAACCTGCTGCCGATCATCATCAAGGCTCTGAAGGTGTTCGGCAACAACACCGGATCGGTGTCCGACCTTCGCGACGCCGCCCGCGCCATCGGCGCGGCCAGGATCGAGCCGGTCGTCGACAAGGTGTTTTCGCAGAACGAAGCGGTCGAAGCCTACACACACATGGCCGCCGGCGGCTTGCACTTCGGCAAGCTGGTGTTCGGGTTGGAGTGGTGAGGAAGCGGATAATCTCCCCCCTCGAGGGGGAGATGTCGCCGAAGGCGACAGAGGGGGTCGTCTCGCGTGAAGCGCCAACCTGATCTGCTGCATTGGGCCGAGCCCAGTCGAACCGACCCTCTCTGGCCTGCCGGCCATCTCCCCCCTCAAGGGGGGAGATCACGCTCTCATCCTCAGATCAGCTTCTCCAGCGTGATCGGCAAATCCCGAACCCGCTTGCCCGTCGCATGAAACACCGCGTTGGCGATCGCGGGGGCAACGCCGACGATGGCCAGTTCGCCGACGCCCTTGCCGCCGAGCACCGAGGAATGCAGGTCGGGGATGCCGACCGAGATCACCTCGATATCCGGGATGTCGGCATTGGTCGGCACCAGATAATCGGCGAGGTTGTTGTTGACGATGCGGCCATGGCGGCGGTCGACGATGCCTTCTTCGAGCAGCGCCTGGCCGATGCCCATGATGATGCCGCCCTTCCACTGACTTTCGGCGAGCTTCGGGTTGTAGAGCCGGCCGGAATCCAGCGCCGACACCACGCGCGATACCCGCACCGTGCCGAAATCCTCATCGACGCGCACCTCGATGAAATGCGCGCACCAGGAGTGGCGGGAATAGTCGCCCTCGGTGTGCGGCAGCGCCATGGCGATGGTGGTGTAGTTTTTGTAGCGATCCTCTGGCGTCGAATTGGCCGGCATGGTGTCGCCGGTGGCCTCGATGTGGTCGCGGCCGACGCTTTTGAGCAACTCGGAGATCGAGACATCAGGGCCGTCGCCGCGTGGCGATGAAATACGGCCATTGGCGACAACCAAAGTGTTGGCCTGCAGGGCGTGGAAGGGTGAGCGTGGATCGCTGATCGCCAGCCCGATCAGCTGATCGAGCGCCGAGGTCGCCGCCTTGTAGACAGCACCGGTCATCACGCCGGCCAGCCGCGAGCCGCCGGCGACGCCGGCGCGGGGGAAGCGCGAGTCGCCGAGCTTCACCACGACATTGTCGGCCGGCACGCCGACCGTCTCGGCTGCGGTCTGCACCAGGATGGTGTAGGTGCCCTGGCCCATGTCGATCGAGGAGCTTTCGACCTCGACCGAGCCGTCGGCCAGGATGCGCACGATCGCCTCGCCATAGGCGCGCCGCACGGGATAGGTGCCCGCCGCTACTCCCCAGCCGATCAGCTGATTGCCGTCGCGCATGGAGCGCGGTTCGGGCGTACGCCTGGACCAGCCGAAGCGTTCCGCGCCGGTGGCAAAAGCCTCGCGCAACTGCCTGGTCGACCAGGCTTTTTTCGCTTCCGGATCCTGCTCGGCATAGTTCCTGAGCCGGATCTCCAGCGGATCGATGCCGACTTCGTAAGCAAGCTCGTCGATGGCGCTTTCGATGCCGAAGGCAGAGGGGTTTTCGCCCGGCGCGCGCATGGCGCCAGGCACCACCGAATTCACCCGCACGACATTCTGCCTGGACGAGAAATTCGGCGTCGCGTACATGATCGAAGTGACCGATCCGAGCGGCTCGACCCACATGCCGTCGACGGATGTTTCATTGACGCCGCGATGTACGATCGACTGGATCTTTCCTTGCCGGTCGGCACCGATCGTCACCGTCTGTCGCGTCGCGGCGCGGCCGCCATAGCCGGTGAAGGTCTGCGGCCGCGTCATCACCAGCCGCACCGGCCGGCCGAGCATTTTGGCGGCAGACGCCGCCACCGCGCCATGGCTAAGCGCCAGCGCCTTGGAGCCGAAGCCGCCGCCAATATAGGGCGAGACCAGGCGCACATTTTCGAACGGCACGCCGAACCATTCGGCATAGGTGCGAGCCATGCCGTCCAGCCACTGGCTCGGCTCCCATACGGTGAGGTGATCGCCCTCCCAGCGGGCGATCAAGCCATGCGGCTCCATCGGCGCCTGGTATTCGCGCGGCGTGTTGTAGGCGGCGCAGATGCGCACCGGGGCCGAGGCGAAAGCGGCCTGCGCGTCGCCCCATTCCTTGGTCATGGCGTCGATCGGGATGCCGTCGCCGGCCTTGGCGTCGCTGAGGTCGACGATGGCGGGCGTCTCGTCATAGCTGACCTTGAGGAGGGCTGCCGCGGCGACCGCCTGCTCGAAGGTTTCGGCGACGACAGCGGCGACATGCTGGCCGGAGAAGGTGATGTCGCGCACCAGCGGGCAGTAGGGCTTGTCGGGCGGCGGTGTGCCGAACCAGTCCGATGCGGGTTTCAGGCTGATGATGGTGTCCGGCGTCAGCACTTGCAGCACGCCGGGTGCTGCTTGCGCCTCCTCGGTGTCGATCGCGCGCACCTTGCCCGACGCAATCGTGCTTTCGACCAGCACGGCGTAGGCGAGGCCTTCGAGCTGCTGCTCGACGGCGTATTTGGCTGCGCCGGTGATCTTAGCCGGACCATCGACGCGCGACAGCCGGCCGCCGACGACTTCCGCCAGCGCGCCGTCGGATGCATCACCATGTCTGATGTTGCGAACGGTCATGCCGTCTCTCCCATTTTGAGGATGGCGCGCGCGACAACGCGCGGCGCCAGTTCAATCTTGTAGTGGTTGGCACCATGGTCGACGGCGCCTTCGATCGCGAGCAGGCTGGCGGCGCGGACAGCATCTGGTTCCAGCACCTTGCCCTTCAGCGCGTCCTCCACGGCTCGCGCCCGCCACGGTTTGGTCGCGACGCCGCCAAGCGCCACGCGCAGGTCACGGATCGTGCGCCCATCGGCCTCGAACTCGATGCCGACGGCAGCACTGGCCGCGGCGAATTCATAGGATTGCCGATCGCGGATCTTGAGATAGGTCGAACGCCGGGCAGCGGCCGAGCCGGGGATTTCGATGGCGGTGATCATCTCGCCCGGTTCGATCGCGTGTTCCCTGTCCGGCGTGGTGCCGGGCAGCAGGAAAAAGTCGTCCACCGAAACCTGGCGATCGCCTAGATGCACGATCGCGTCGAAGGCGACCAGCGCCACTGCGAGGTCACCCGGATACATGGCGATGCAGGCTCCGCTGGTGCCGAGCACGGCGTGGCCTCGGGTGACGCCGCCGACGGCCGAACAGCCACTGCCGGGTTCCCGCTTGTTGCAGGCGGGGAAATTCGCCGGATCGCGGAAGTAAGGACAGCGCGTGCGCTGCATCAGATTGCCACCGATGGTCGCCATGTTGCGGATCTGCGCCGAGGCTGCCTGCCACAGCGCTTCCGAGACGGCGGGGAAGCGGCTCTTGATGCCCGCATGGTCGGCGACGTGGCTCGTCTTGGCAAGCGCGCCGATGGTGGCGCCACGCTCGTTCAGTTCAATGCCGTTCAGCCCCTCGAGATGGGTGATGTCGACCAGCGTCTCGGGCTCGGCGACGCCGCATTTGGCGAGGTCGATGAGCGTGGTGCCGCCGGCGAACAGCATGGCGCCGGGCAGGGCGGCTGCCTGTCTTGCCGCATCGACCGAGCCGGCGCGCAGATAGGAAAAATCCCTCATGATGCGACCTCCAACGCAGCCTGGCGAACGGCGGCGACGATGTGCGGATAAGCGCCGCAGCGGCAGAGATTGCCGGCCATGTATTCGCGGATCTCGTCATCCGAGCCGGCATGGCCCTCGCGGATGCAGGCCACCGCCGACATGATCTGGCCCGGCGTGCAATAGCCGCACTGGAAGGCGTCCTGTTCGAGGAAGGCAGCCTGCACGGGATGCGGTTCGCCCTCGCGTGCAAGCCCCTCTATGGTGGTGACGGTGCGGCCTTCGACTTGCGCGGCCAGCGTCAGGCAGGCAAGCACGCGCTCGCCGTCGACATGCACGGTGCAGGCGCCGCACTGGCCGTGGTCGCAGCCCTTCTTGGTGCCGGTCAGGCCGAGCCGGTCGCGCAAGGCATCGAGCAGCGTGACGCGCGGCTCGAGTTGCAACTCGTGATGATGGCCATTGATATCGAGGTGGACGGGAATTGTTGTCTTGGTCATGGGCGTCTGGCTCCAGTTGCTTGACGCGGATGGGAAGGAATGGGCAGGCGATGGCTAATCTCCCCCCTTGAGGGGGAGATGCCCGGCAGGGCAGCGGGGGTCGGTTTGACCGGGTGCAACCTCCTGCGGCGAATGAAGGTTAGCGCTCTATGTGAGGCGACCCCCTCTGTCGCCTTCGGCGTTATCTCCCCCTCGAGGGGGGAGATAACGCTCTTCGCGGCCTTCGCCAGTCTCCAGTGACCTTGCAGCTTCGAAAGACGTGACATATCCGTTCCCCTGACTATATGATAAAGGTACTCCACTAAATCGGAGGCGCCTCCGTTTATTACGTGGGGGTTGACCCGACCGGGTTCAAGGCCCCTGACATGCTGTGGAGAAAAAATTGGTCACCGAGCCGTCCGCCATCGCTGAACAGAAGGCCCAGGCCGCAGAGGCAAAGCCGCTGCGCGTCGATGCGCAGCGCAACCGCGACCGGCTGGTCGAGGTGGCGGCATCCGTCTTTGCGGAGCGCGGTATCGATGCCTCGCTGGAAGAGATCGCGCGCCAGGCCGGGGTCGGCATCGGCACGCTCTACCGGCATTTTCCGACACGCGAGCATCTGGTCGAAGTGGTTTACCGGCGCGAGGTGGAGGCGCTGTGCGCGGCCGCCGGCGAGCTCGCCGAAAAACACCCGTCCGATGTCGCGCTGGAACAGTGGATGCAGCGCTTCGTCGATTACATCGCCACCAAGCGCGGCCTGGCGACCAGCCTTCGCATCCTGCTCAACACCAATTCGACGCTGTTCTCCGACACGTCCGGCCGGGTGTCGCAGGCCCTGCGGCAGCTGGTCGAAGCCGCGGTGGCCGACGGAACCATCCGCGGCGACGTCGACGCGTCCGATGTGCTGCACGCACTATCGGGGATCTACTCGGCGCCGGACACACCGGAATGGCGCGACCGTTCGCGCCGGCTGGTCAAGCTCTTGATGGACGGGTTGCGGTTCGGGGCTGTAAAGGCACGGTGAGGGCGACCGGATTCCGGCCGCCCGACAACCAGACCTGTCCATGATTTGAGGGGGCATCCGATGTATGTAGGCCGTTCCTACAAGGTGATCGATTTCGCGCTCTGGTCGCGGCGCAGCGTCATCTACATGGCGGTGGTGAGCGGGCTGGCTGTTGCTGCTTACCGTCTACCGGGGATGGCCGGCTTCTCGGTGCCATGGTCGGTGGTGCTCGTGCTCGGCACCACCGTGTCGCTCGTTGCCGGGTTCAAGAATTCACAAGTGTTCACCCGCAGCAGTGACGCGCTGCAGGCCTTTACGCAAATCACGGCGAGCAGCCGGTTGTGGTCCAATTTCTGCAGGGACTTCATCGATGCGCCGACGGCAAGGCAACTCATCTACCGCCATATCGCCTGGATGACGGCATTGAGGTTCGCCCTGCGGCGGCCGATGCCGTGGGAATCCATGGCGCGGGCCGCCAATGTCGAATACCGGCGGCGCTATCGCATCCATGAGGATGCGAGTTCGGTCGCCGAGGAACTGCGTCCGCTGCTGGCCGAACAGGCCGAGGACGTGCTCAAGTCGCCTCAGCCGGCGATAGCCCTGCTCGAAATGCAGTCGGTCCAGGTCAATGCGTTGTTCAAGGACGCAAAAATCCCTCCGCAGGTCTATGTCGAGCTTATCAAGCTGATCCGCGATTTCCATGATCAGCAGGCGCGCTGCGATCGTATCAAGAACAATCCCTATCCAAGGCAATACGCCATCGTCAGCTCCATGTTCGTCATGATCTTTTGCACCCTGTTGCCGTTCGGGGTGGTTCCGGTCTTTGCCGACATGGGCAAACTGGGAGGCATGCTCGGCCCGATCGCGATCTGGCTGACGATCCCGTTCAGCACGCTCCTGGGCTGGGCCTATATGTCGCTCGACCAGGTCGGCGAAAGCAGCGCCAATCCCTTCGAGGGCAATGCCAACGACGTTCCGATCTCGCAGATATGCCGCGACATCGAGATCGAACTGCGCAGCGGGCTTGGGGAGGCCGACCTTCCCAAGCCCTTGCTGCCGGTCAATGACATCGCGACCTGAAGCGCTTCGTTGCGGCAATCTATGTGATGCGCAACCCCGACAAGCTCAGGCACCTGCATTGAAACCCGGCGCCCAAAAAGCGCGTCGGTTTTGGAACGACTAGCTAGCCCTTCGCTTCGACCAGGATCACCAGCGACTCCGGTACCACGCCATCATGGGCCATCGCGTCGGCCGCCGCCTTGCTCTGCATCAAAGCGGCCATCTTATCCAGGTCCGGAACGTCCATCATCACGGCCACTTGTTTCGGGTTCTGCGGATCGACGAACGTGCGGATATTGGTGATCCCAAGCGAGCCGAAAAGCTCCTTACGCTTGGGTGAACTGAGCCAGTGCTTGCTGTCTTTCGTGATGTTGTGATGGCCGATAACGGTTGGCATGGCGTCCTCCCTGGTTTTACGCAATTCCCACAGGAAAGCGCTATGCGCTTGTCCGAGAAATCCGCTTCGCGCTTTCCCGGGAATTGCTTCAGATGACGCCGGCGGTCGATATCGCCCGCCTGATGCCGCGATCCACCTGTGCCAGCCAGTGAGCGCCGTTTCCCTTGGACTGTCAATTAGCTTCTGCTGATAGATAGTGGTTGTCTTGTCGTCCCGTCGTCGGGCGGCGCGCTGGGCCTATCGGACCTGCCGGCCGGAAATCACCCGCAACCAGGGCGCCAGATGGAAGGCGCTCATCAGGAGATACATCGCGGCCATTCCAGTGAGCGGCGAGGCGCTCGTGCCCATGCACAGCATGGCCGCGTCGGCACCCTGAAGACAGGAGAGCAGCGCCATCAGCGCGAAGGTGGGTGCCGCGGCGAGGCACAGCCAGTCGGCGATGCTGTGCATGGTGCCTTCAGGGATCGTGCTCCTGGCACCTGTGTGAATATCACTCATGGTCCGTTTTCCTTAATTATCATGCCAGCGCCGGGGCGCCGCATGTGGCGGGGGCGCGCGACCTTCCAGGACTTGGGGTTCCTCGCCCTCCCGCCAAGGCGGGGGAGAGGTGGCCGCGAAGCGGACGGAGAGGGGGCTTTCGTAGGGCGCAGTCCCCTCTCCGTCTCCGGCTTCGCCGAGCCAACTCTCCCCACTTCGTGGGGCGAGGAACCCAAGCTGGATAGGCCTTACTGGTCCTTGTCGCGGAACGCCGCTTCGCCGGCCGCCGACACTTCTTCCCATGTCTTGTCTGGCCCGGCATCGTAGTTGTCGTGCCAGTTCCACCATGAGTAGAGCGGGGTCTGCGGATAGCCTTCGGGCGAATCCTCCCAGATCTCCTGGCGGCCAAGCGGCGTCGCGTCGAGATAGCTCCATACCGTGCCCATCGCCTCGTCACCGCGGCTGTTGATGAAGTAGGTGCGGAAGATGCGGTCGCCATCGCGGATGAAGACGTTGTGGCCGTGCCATTCGTCGACACCGAAGTCTTTGTCGAAGCTATCCGTAATGGTATACCAGGGCATCTCCCAGCCCATCCGCTGCTTCAGCCGCGCAATGTCGGCCTGCGGGGCGCGCGAAGCGTAGGCAAGCGTGGTGTTGCGGGCATTGAGATGGGCGAGGTGGCCGACCTGGTCGGCGCCGAGCGAACAACCGCGGCAAGCATGTTCGGGCCAGCCGAACACGCCGGGCTCGAAGAAGGCGCGGTAGACGATCAACTGCCGGCGGCCTTCGAACAGATCGAGCAGGCTGGCCTTGCCATTCGGCCCCTCGAACACATAGGCCTTGTCGACTTCCATCCAGGGCATCCGCCGGCGCTCGGCGGCCAAAGCATCCTTGGCGCGCAGCGTGGCCTTCTCCTTCACCAGCATCTGTTCGCGGGCGGCTTCCCAGTCCTGTCTTGAAACGATCGGCGGGGTCTTCATAGCGGTGTGCGTGGTCATTGGTCGTCTCCTTTGCCAGTCTGTTGTCGCGCCGTTGCGACGTGTGATTGTTTGCTGTGAGCGAGAATAGGGCGGTCAAGCGCGGGGGTGGGAGTTACAAGTGTGACGGGATTTGAAAGGGCCGGCCCGCCGCAGCAGGGGTGGCGCATCCGCTCGGTGCGCCCGGCCGTGTCATTCGTCGCGTGGTGGTCGGAGTCAGGCATGTCAATTATCCCTTATGAGATGCTTAATATTGATACCTGAGATGCTCAGGCTAGCGAATGCGGATATTGGCGTCAACGGCGGCCACGGCGCCGATACGGCTTGCTGGTTGGCGGCCATGACTTAAGTTAGGGCGCTGAGCGCTGGGGTGGGAGTTACAAATGTGACGGGATTTGAATGGACTCGCTGATCACCGCGGCGGCACTGGCACTGGCCGGGGGCGATCCGCTCGGCGCGCTGGATCGTGTCGCCTTGCGCGAAGATCCGCCGGCGCTGGCGCTGCGTGGCATCGCGATGGCGCAACTCGGCGATCTCGGTCGCGCCAAGGCGCTGCTGCGTCGGGCCGCGCGCGGCTTTGGCCCGAAAGAGGCGGTGGCGCGCGCCAGATGCGTCGTCGCCGAGGCCGAGATCGCGCTGGTCTCGCGTGACCTCGGCTGGCCCGCCAAGGCCTTGGATGCGGCGCGGGCGACGCTGGAAAAGCATGGCGACCGGCTGAACGCCGCGCATGCCGGCCACCTCAAGGTGCGGCGTCTGCTTTTGATCGGCCGTCTCGACGAGGCCGAAGACGTGCTGGCCGGGCTCGATCCGATGCCGCTTCCGCCGGCCTCGAGGGCCGCGCACGAGCTCGCCGTCGCCGGCATCGCGATGCGGCGCCTCAAGACGAAGCCGGCGCGCAGGGCGTTGGAGTGGGCACGCCATGCCGCCCGCCGGGCCGGCATTCCAGGCCTGATCGCGGAGGTCGAAAACGCATTCCTGGCACTGGACACGCCGGCGGCGCGGCTGATCGCGGGTGGTGAGCAGCGCCCCTTGCTGCTCGAGGACGTCGAGGAGTTGCAGGCGTCGCCGGCACTGGTGATCGATAGCTTCCGCTATGTCGTGCGCCAGCAGGAAGCAACCGTCTCGCTGGCAACGCGCCCGGTGCTGTTTGCGCTGGCACGCACGCTCGCCGAAGCGTGGCCTGGTGATGTATCGAGAGCGCGGCTGATCGCGGAAGCTTTCGGCGGCAGGCACGCCGATGAATCGCATCGGGCGCGGCTGCGGGTCGAGATTGGCCGGCTGCGCACCGAGTTGCGGGGGCTGGCGGACATAGGCGCGACCAGTCAAGGCTTCGCGCTGGCGCCGAGCAAGGCGCGCGAGGTGGTGGTGCTGGCGCGGCCGATCGAGGAGCGGCACGCGGCGGTGCTGGCCTTCCTCGCCGATGGTGAATCCTGGGCGAGCTCGGCGCTGGCGCTGGCGCTTGGCACCGGCCAGCGCAGCGTGCAGCGGGCGCTGGAGCAGCTTGGCGAGGCCGGCAAAGTGCAGTTTTTCGGGCACGGCCGGGCGCGCCGCTGGATGACGCCGCCGGTGGCAGGATTCACGACGACCTTGTTACTCCCGTCCCCGCTGCCGAACGGCTAAGGTGTGTCGATATTCAGGTGAGGCGGCCTGCAAACGGCGGCTCCCCGCGCTTCCGGTGCTCTCGTACGAAAAGTACGCTCCGCTCCGGTTCTCGGAAGCCACCATTTTCGGCGCGGCCTGACCTGAATCTCGACACACCTTGGAACATGATCGGCGGAATGACCACCAACATCGAGGATCAAGACATGAGACATTCAGCGGCCGAAGTCCTGCGCGAGTACGGACCCTTTCCGGGGGTGGAGAGGGTGCATGGAGTGAGCTTTGACGGCAACAACGTCTGGTTTGCCTCGGGCGAGAAGCTGAACGCCTTCGATCCGGAGAGCGGGCGGGCACTGCGCTCGATCGATGTCGCCGCGCATGCCGGCACCGCCTATGACGGCCAGCATTTCTTCCAGCTTGCCAACGACCTGATACAGAAGATCGACCCGGATACCGGGGAGGTGCTGGCCACCATTCCGGCACCCGGCGGCGGCGGCGACTCCGGGCTGACCTGGGCCGAAGGGACGCTTTGGGTGGGGCAATACCGCGAGCGCAAGATCCACCAGATCGACCCCGAGACCGGAGCAATCTTGCGCACCATCGAATCCAACCGCTTCGTCACCGGGGTGACATGGGTCGACGGCGAGCTGTGGCACGCCACCTGGGAAGCCGACCAGAGCGATTTGCGCCGCGTCGACCCGCAGTCAGGCAAGGTTCTGGAAAAGCTCGACATGCCGGCCGGCATAGGGGTATCGGGGCTTGAATCCGATGGCGGCGACCGCCTCTTCTGCGGCAGCACCTCCGCCGGCGTGGTGCGGGCGGTGCGCCGGCCGCGGTGAGGCCGAATCTTCCGACCAAGGATCAGGACGGCGGATCGCTCGCGGCAAATTTATCTGCGGCCGTCTGGCCGTCGCCCCCTGTCGAACCTAGATAGGCGTGCACCGGGCGAACCGCCTGGACCATCCTTGCAAGGAATCCCCACCATGTCTGAACAGCCCACCATGCCTGAGAAGATTGCGTTGAACGACGGCTCCGCCATTCCCCAACTCGGCCTTGGCGTGTGGCAGGTCGATCAGGACATCACGGCGCAAGTGGTGGGTTGGGGGATCGAGGCCGGCTATCGTCTGATCGACACCGCCGAAGGCTACCGGAACGAGGAGGGGGTCGGAGAGGCGATCCGCGACGCCGACGTGCCGCGCGGCGAGCTGTTCATCACGTCCAAGCTGCGCAACGGCGCGCACCAGCGCGATGCGGCGCTGCGCGCCTTTGACGAGACGATGGGCAAGCTCGGCATCGAGCAGATAGACTTGTTCCTGATCCACTGGCCGGTGCCCAGCCAGGACAAGTATGTCGAGGCCTGGAAGACGCTGGTGGAGCTCAGGCAGGCCGGCCGCATCAAGTCGATCGGCGTTTCGAATTTCAACCAGGACCATCTGGAGCGGATCATCGGCGAAACCGGCGTGACGCCTGTCGTCAACCAGATCGAGCTGCATCCCCAGTTCCAGCAGCGCGGCCTCAGGGATTTTCATGCCGCCCATGACATCCGCATCGAAAGCTGGAGCCCGCTGGGCAGCGGCCGGCTGCTCGGCGATCCGACCCTCGCAGGCATCGCCAAGAAGCATGGCAAGTCGGTGGCCCAGACGATCATCCGCTGGCATCTCACGGAGGGGCTGATCGTCATTCCAAAATCGATCCGCCAGGATCGCATCGCCGCCAATTTCGATGTCTTCGATTTCAAGCTGGATGCGCAGGATCTGCAGACGATCCGGGGCATGGATTCAACCACCGGCCGCACCGGGCCGAACCCTGCCACGGCTGCGTTTCTGTTCTGAGGGTCGAGCTAGAGACGCTGACCGTGGAGCTGCCAATCTCCCCCGCAAAGGAGGAGATCAGACTTCATCCCGGCTTTCGCCAATCGCCAGCCGGCACTCCATCCCGCTCGATGGGCTGGGCGCCGGCCAGATAGCGATCGTTGTCGAAGGGTTCGGCTTGATTGCTTTGCAAGTCCCAGAGCTGTCGATGGGTCGCCGGCAGATCGCCCAGATAGACATGCAGCGCGCCCGACCGTACGCTGCCCGTGTTGGCGACCGAATGCACGGTATTTGGGGGCAAGTGCACGACGGTGGGCGCGGTGGAATCCTGCCTTTGCGGCGCATCGAGCTTGCTGGTCGCATCGGGATAGATGAAGTTGGTTTCGCCACCTTTGTAGATGCCGATCAACGCATCCATCAGGTGGTTGTGCGGCGGGTACCGCAGGCCGGGCGACAGGGTGATGTGATAGATCGTCAAATTCGGGCTTGCATGGAGCAGCACCTCGTCGTCCTCTTCTTCATGGACGAGCACCCCCAAGGCGTGAAGGCGGTTCGTATGGTCGCCCAACGCCGCCCTTATTCGTGCGAGGGGGTCGGGACTTCCGGCGGCGTTGACGATATCATCGACAACCGCGTAGAGAGGCGAGTCTACGGGAATAGCCATTGCCAGTTATCCCTTTTGAGATGATCAAGTGATCGATCTGAGATGCTCAGGCTAATCAATGTCGATGGCGTCGTCAACCGAATCGCCAGAACGGAACAAGCATGACGCCTCGCGATTTCACAGCCGCATCGCCGAGACCGGCCCTGTCCGCGGGCGCGGCGCCGTCGACCGCAGACCTGCTGCGTAGCGAGCAGGCCTACGAGCAGGTGAAGAGCGACATCGTCGCCTGCGTGCTGCGCCCCGGTGAAACGCTGACGGAAAAGCAGATTGGCGATCGGTACCAGATCCGGAAGGCGACGATCCGCGCGGCTCTGACCCGGTTGATGCAGGAAGGGCTGGTCAGGAGCGAGCCGCGCCGTGGCTATGTCATCACGCCGCTGACGCTGCGCGATGTCGCCGAGATCTTCGATGTCCGCAGTCTGATCGAGCCGGAGGTGTTCAGAGTGGCCGCGTCGGGCCTCACCGAGCGGGGGCTCGAGGATGTCAGGCAGGCTGCCAGGAAAGTGCTGAAACCGGAGACGCTGCGCAGCCATGTTGCATTCCTGGCGGCGGATCGGGCCTTTCGCCTGGCCTTGGCGGAGCTGTCGGGAAATTCACGCCTGGCGCAGCTGCTGGGTCAGATACTCGACCAGTCGGAGAGGGTTCTCCACCTCGGCTTCAGGTCGCGCGACCTCACGCAGCTGATTATCGGCCAGCAAAAGGACCTGGTTCATGCCTGCGAGGCGCGCGAGGTTACCGGCATCGTCAAACTTGCCCGCTCGCAGTGCCTCACGCTCAAGAAGCAGGTGCTCGAAGCACTGCTCGCGGGAGCCAAGCTTCAGGAGACCAATTTGCAGGACTTCGCTTGAAGAGAGACGACCGCAAAGCTGCCGATCTCCTGCGCCCTCAAATCCCCGAGCCGTCGAGCTGCTGGGCGTCTTCGCCTTCCCAGGGCGCCGGCATGGATGCGCGGCTGAGATTGGCGGTCGGCAGCGGCATCCAGCATTTCAGTTCCGGTTCGGCGTATTCGATGACGCGCCCGGGCGAGGAGTCCGACGCGCGCCAGCCTTCCGAGGCGAACTGGTCGGCGCGCGACCAATAGGCGAGATCGACTTCGGCCGGCCCCTGTTCGGATGGGCGCACGGTGACCAGGATCCGGCTGCCATCCCTCGGCGCAGTCGACATGTGGCGCCACCGTTCGGGCTCGTCCATCGCAATTCCTCCTCGCACCTGTAGCGTTGGGTGGAGTGTCGCCTCGCGGTCCGAAGGGGTCAACCCAAAGTTTGCGCCATGGAGCGGGTCCGTACGATGTCAGAACAGGATGGGACCAGGCAAAATTGGCGACCGACATATACCGCGAAAGAAAATTTGAAAACGTCGGTCGCCACGTTGGGGTCGGGACGCACCACGTTGGGCACGCGATGCAAGGTCAGGCTAAGCGGATGCGGGGCGTCCGCAATCGAAACGCCGGCCCATGGTGAACGACTGGTTACTATCCACAGGGGCTAACCCGACAAACCGAGTCAGGACAGCTGTGCGCAACGCGGAACTGCCGGCCTTGCGTGCTCGACGGGCTGTGACCCAGTTGATAAGCCCGTCTGCGAAAGGAGCGCCTGAGTCGAAATGACCGTTGCGATCGAGATGGGACACACGACCGCGGGCGCCCCGGCGACCCTGGATCTCGAGGAACTGCTGGCCACCCGGCTTTTGGTGCAGGGCAATTCCGGCTCCGGCAAATCGCATCTTTTGCGCCGGCTCCTGGAGCAGAGCGCGCCCTGGGTGCAGCAGACCATCATCGACCCCGAAGGCGACTTCGTCTCGCTGGGCGACCGTTACGACCATCTGGTGATCGATGCCGAGCAGCATACCGAACGCGGCCTGCAGGCGGCCGGCGAGCGGGCGCGCATCCATCGCGTTTCCACCGTGCTCAATCTCGAAGGGCTCGATGCCGAGAACCAGATGCGGCGCGCCGCCGCCTTCCTCGGCGGGCTGTTCGAGGTCGCCCGTGACCACTGGTACCCGATGCTGGTGGTGGTGGACGAGGCGCAGCTGTTCGCACCGGCGGTGGCCGGCGAGGTGTCGGACGAAACGCGCAAACTCTCGCTCGGCGCCATGACGAATTTGATGTGCCGTGGCCGCAAGCGCGGTCTTGCCGGCATCATCGCCACCCAGCGGCTCGCCAAGCTCGCCAAGAATGTCGCCGCCGAGGCGTCCAATTTCCTTATGGGCCGCACCTTCCTCGATATCGACATGGCCCGCGCCGCCGATCTCCTGGGCATGGAACGGCGCCAGGCGGAGGCTTTTCGCGATCTGGAGCGCGGGCAGTTCATGGCGCTCGGCCCGGCGCTGTCGCGCCGTCCGCTGGGGCTTCGCATCGGCCCGACCGACACCAGCCCGCGCAACGGCACGCCGCGGCTGATGGCGATGCCGGAAGCGGCGCTCGAGGATGCACGCGCCATCATCCTGGCCGCTCCGCCGCCGGAGACGGCGCGCGCACCGCGCCGCACAGCGTCGCCGGACCTGCTCGACCAGCTGATGGCGGCGAAGTCGGCTGCGCTGGAAATCCGCCCCGAGCCTGTGGAGCCGCAAGTCAGCGCCGAGGATCTGGCGGAGCGCCGTGAGCGCGTGGACCGTGTGTTGCGCGCCATCCTGGCGCAACCCGATGCGGGTTTTCGCGTGATCGGGGTGCTCTATCAGGAGTTCGTGGTCCGCTGCCGCATAGAAGGCCTCGCCTCGGTCGTGCCCGACCTGCCGGAGTTCCGCCGCATGCTGACGCGTGCCCGCGCCGGTCTCGGCTCCGACATGGCGGCAGGCGATGAGGCCTGGCAGGACGTCTCGGTGCGCGCCTCGCTGCTGCCCGACGACATGCAGGGCGTGTTCATGATGATCGCGCGGGCGGCAAAGGAGGGCTGGCCGTGCCCGAGCGACGCCGCGATCGCCCGCGCCTACGGCTCCCACTCGCTGCGCCGCGCCCGGCGCCTGTTGACCTATATCGAGGAACAGGGCCTCATCGTCTGCCAGCTCGACGGCACCGGAAAGCGCATCGTGACGCTGGTCGAACTCGCCTGGGCAACCGCGCCGGGCGACCCGAATGCCGAGGAGGTGGAGCAGGGGAGCCTGGCGCTGTGAGGGGACGGCCCATTAAAACAAGAAGATGGAGTTGCGTTCGATGCACCGCTCCAGGCAGCTGACACGGTATCCGTTCGACGAACGTGCTGAAAATCATTCGCGGCAATACCCGGCGACCATCACCTTCGTTCCGTAACTGTCTCGGCAAAACACTTTGCCAGATCTTGCGGCACTCCGAGCTTCTTTGCCCAGGATACCAATTCAGGTTTTTCCGATGGAGCCGCATATCCGCCCCATACTTCACGAAACTGCCCTTTTCCATTGACTGTCTGGAAGAACATCATGCCGTCATCGGCCACGGGCGTAGAAATATAAACGGCGCTCCATTTCCCGCTTTCCAGAATCGTTTGGAATTTCACCTGGGCTGGCTTGACCTTGTTGGTCATCGCCGATGCAACGAGAGGGCCAAACTCTTGTTCGCGCGCCTTCGTCACATCGACCTTTACGCCGTGGCAGTCGCTATTCGCTGCGAAAGCGGACGTCAGCGTCATTCCGAGCCCCGCGAGGCCGATCACAACGATCTTGGCACGTCGATGGCTGTCGAATTCAGACATAATCGGCCTCCTTGTTAGGTGCGTGGCCTATCAATTGGAATCGTCATCGTCCGATGAGCTGTCATCGGCCGGCGTATCGACCTCGCAGCCGATGCCGTGACATCCTTGGTAATTGCCCTGCGTATCGAAATTCGGATTGCCTTGCTTATCGTACTGCGGCCTGTCGTCGATGCTTTGATCGCCATCATCAGGATCGTCGACCTCGCATCCCAGCCCATGGCAGCCGATGTAGCGGCCACGCGTATCGAAGTTCGGATTGCCGTTCCTGTCGTATTGCGGCCGGTCATCGATCTCCCGATTTTTTTGCTGAGGCCGATCGACCAGGCAGCCGTTTCCGCGACAACCATCGTAGTCGTCGGTGGTGCATCCGGCGACCGCCACCAAGGCAGTGGCGATGATCGCGTAGACTGTGAATTTCATGGTTCATTCCTCGACTGGCTGGCCGCTGCGGATTGTCCGTCAAACGCGTAGCTCGACGACCACGAGCAGCCTGGGATGGGAGATGGTCCACAGCCTCAAAAGAAGAGCGGGCAGGGTCGAGCCCACGGGAGGCCGCATCAGCGGATGTCGATTTCCCTTTCCATGCTTAGCGCCCGTCCGCCCAAGCATGCAGCAATCCGCGGACGCGGATGCTGTTGCCAAAAAAAGCTGCATCCGAAGTCGGCCTGTAGCAAGAAAAAAGCGCCACAGCGCGGGTTGAATTTTGCAAATGCTTAATAATATGGAAAATAGTCTGGAGCTCGCGATGGTGTCTTAGCAGATACTAAAATGACACTGACGGAAAAGCCCTGCAATATATGAATATAACTTTTTTGCGTAATCCATGTCGTTTTGCAAATATATCATATTGTTGTTTCAAAGTCATACCAAATTGAAATGGCGGATCGCTTGATGACTTATTTTTTGATAGAGAATGTCCTGATGTGTTGTAATGGCGGTTTTCGTTACTGGCCAGGCCGTTGCATGCATCCGAAAGAAAAGCCGCCGGCACGACAGCCGTCACGACAGGTAGTTTTCCGAGCTGCCGCATGCCGCAAAACAGCCGATCGGACCGTCCTGCACTTGCCTGGCAACACCGCGCGAGGGCCGGTCGCCGCTCATGGACGCGCCAGCCTTTCCGGTTTCTGGCGATACTCCCTTGCCGTCCTCGACCGGGTTGAGATGCCAACAAGGAAAGGATCGCCATGCGGACCTGGTGCAGGCTAGCCGGCTCCTTCATTGTGCTCCTGATGTTGCTGTGGCCGCAAGTCGCAGCCCAGGCGCAACAGCCTGCCGAGTCCTTGAACGTCGGCCTCTTCGTCAACCCTCCCTTCGTCATGAAAGATAAGGGGCAGTTCACCGGCATGGCGGTCGATCTCTGGGAGGGCCTCGCGGCTAAACTCGGCCACCAGTATCGCTACGTCCAGTTCGACACCATTCACGATCTGGTTCTGGCGGCCGCTTCCGGCAGGATCGACGTAGCGGTCACAAATTTGACGATCAATCAATCCCGGGCCGAACTACTGGACTTCACCCAGCCCTGGTTTGACGGCGGCATGCGGATCATGACCAGCACGGATCGGGGAAAGGGCTTCGGCAACCTGATCGCGGGTCTTGGCGATGCCGGCTTCCTGACAGCCTATGCCTGGATCGCCTTGATCATTTTGGCTGTCACGGTCCTGCTTACCTTCTTCGATCGCCAGTTTGACGAGGCTTTTCCCAAGCGGTGGCGCGACGGCTTCGCCGAAAGCTTCTATACGGTGATGTCGGTCGCGACATCCGGCAAGTCGCCTTCGCGAAAGAACCTGTTCGGCTGGGTCGGCCGTATCTGGCAGGGGCTATGGCTGGTCTGTGGTATCGCTGTCCTTGCCTATGTCACCTCTTCGGTGACGAGCGTGATGACCACCCTTTCCCTCACGAACAAGATCAATGGCCTCGCCGATCTGACCGACAAGCCGATCGGTGTGCTGACGGGCACCGTCGAGGAGGATTTTGCCCGGCAACAGGGGCTTCAAACCCTCACCTACGCTGGGCTCGATCGCGCCGTCGAAGGTCTCGTGAATGGCGACGTGGCTGCGATCATCGCCGATGCCCCCGTTCTCGAATACCACGCCTACACCCATCCCGATCTACCGGTGAAGGTGGTCGGGCCAATGTTCGAGCCTGATAAGTACGGCTTCGCGCTTCCGCGACAGAGCCTCCTGACCCGACCACTAACGATAGAATTGCTTGGCGCTCATGATACGGGCGAGATCGATGATCTGCGGACCAAGTATTTTGGGTCTGATAAATGATGCTGGTGTGTCGATCGGCAGTGAAGCTTGGCCGCCCCCGACGCTCCTGACGAGGCTGGGAAACGGGCAAGTCGATAGGGCGACAGGGTGCATAAAAGTGCACTGTCACCGTAATTCAATTCCAATTCTCGACTGGCCGGTATGTGCCGCTAGGCCCGCGCCTACCGCTCCTCCACAATCCGCAAATACGCCGCCGTCACGAACAGCACGATCAGCCCAAACAGGATCCGCCTTGCGCCTTCGGGCATTTGCAGGATGGTCAGCAGGGTCGTCAGCACCGTCAGGATCAGCGCGCCGATGATGGTGCCGGTGTAGCCGCCGCGGCCGCCGAAGATCGAGGTGCCGCCGATTACGGCCGCCGCCACCGAGGGCAGCACCAGCGGTTCGGCGAGCGACAGCGATGGGGCCTTGATCAGGCCTATGTAGAGCAAGCCGGTGATGCCGGCGAGCACGCTGGAGGTGATGTAGAGCGCGGTGATGACCTGCCAGTATTGCACGCCGGACAGGCGCGTTGCGCGTTCATTGTCGCCGACGGCGTAGAGCAGGCGGCCAAAACCGGTGCGGGCGAGCGTGAAGACGATCAGCGCCGCCAGCGGCACGAACAGCAGCAGCGCGTTGGGGATGCCATATGTCAGGCCGGTGCCGAGCCAGGCCAGGAAGTCGGGGATTTTGGCGCCCGACGCAATCACCGTGCGCTGGTAGACCTGCAGGCAGCCGGTGCCGATCAGGCTGGTGCCCAACGTCATGATCAGCGGGTGGACGCGGAAGACGCCGACGCCGATGCCGTTGATAAGGCCGATCAGCACCGCCGGCATCATCGCCAGCAGGAAGGCCACCGCCGGGTCCTGGTTGACGACTTGCGTCGCCATGATGAAGGCGCTCATCGTCGCCACCGTGCCGACCGACAGGTCGATGCCGCCGGTCAGCATGGTCATGGTCTGGCAGCCGGCGAGGATCGCCAGCGGTATGGCGAATTTGATGGTGTTGGCGATCCAGCGCTCGTTGACGATGCCGGGGCGCAGGATCTGCAGGATCACCACCAGGATGACGAGCAGGATGATCAGCGGGACCAGCGGCCGGTCGGCCATGAAGCGCTTTACGCGGCGGCCCAGTGGCACGGATTGGGGAGTGATCGCGGTGGTGCTCATTGTTGCCGCTCCCGCATCGTAATAAACGCGCCGAACATCACCACGGCGACCATGATGGCGCCTTCGATGATGGCGGTGACGTTGGGGTCGATGGCAAGCAGCGTCAGGTCGGTGCGCACCAGCCGCAGCACGAAGACGGCGACGATGGGGCCGAGCAGGCCGCCCTTGCCGCCGCCGAGCGCCACGCCGCCCAGCACCACCGCCGCCACGCTGGCCAGCAGATAGGGGCCGGGAATGGGCGCGCCGATGCCGGTGCTCATGGTCAGTGCCAACCCGCCCATGGCCGCGAACAACCCCGACAGCGCATAGGCGATGATGCGGGTGCGCTTGACCGGCACGCCGCTGCGGAACGCCGCCAGTTCGCTCGAGCCGATCGCGTAGATGGAGAGGCCGAGGCGTGAGCGCCTGATCGGGATCCAGATGATGCAGAGGCAGACGACCAGCAGCAGCAGTGCCTTCGGCAGCCAGGCGTCGATACTGTCGGGCAGGCCGGGTATCGGCACGGTGCCCGAGATCAGCGCCTTCAGCCATTCGGCGGCACCGCCGCCCGGTGCGTCGAGCACCAGTAGGGCAGCGCCCTGCAGCACGAACAGGGTGGCGAGCGTCACGACGATGTCAGGCACGCGGGTGACGACGATCAGCATGCCGTTGACGGCGCCGAGCACGAAGCCCATGGCGAGCACGAAGGGCACCACGAACAGCGCGTATTCTTCCGAGGCGCCGGCCATCATCGAGGCGGCGGTGACGCTGGTCAGCGCCATCATGGCGGCGACCGACAGGTCGATGCCGCCGGCGATGACGACCACGGTCTGTGCGGCCACCGCAAAGGCGTAAGGCAAAACCGCCCGTGCGAGCGAACCGAAATCGCCACTGCCATAGGCCGGCTGGATCAGCTTTGTGATGATGAACAGGGCGACGAAGAGGGCGAACAGGCCGGCGACCCAGCCCCGGCGGCGCAAGAAGTGGCGGCTCATGGCGCCGCCCCCGGCGCGGTCGGCTCCGAAGTGCTCGACGTGGGATCGGCCAGAATGCCGATATCGGCCTTGGCGCCACGTGGCAGGCCATAGGCGGCGCGCATCAGCGCCGGCTCGTCGGCCTCCTCAACAGGGAAAATGTCGACGACGCGGCCACCGAAGATGACGATGACGCGGTCGCAGACACGCTGCACCTCTTCCAGCTCGGATGTGTAGAACAGCACCGACTTGCCGTGGCCGGCAAGCTCACGCACCAATTTGTAGATTTCCTGCTTGGTGCCGACATCGATGCCGCGCGTCGGGTCGAAGCACAGGATGGTGCGGGCGTCCGCGGCGATCCAGCGGGCGATGGTCACTTTCTGCTGGTTACCGCCGGACAGGCGCTGCACCTCGCCTTGCGCGCGGGTGTCGATCTGCAGGCGCTCGATGGCGCTGACCACTTTCGCGCGCTCCCGGCGCATGTTGATCGGCCCCCAGTTGCGCGGCGCGGCGCTGAAGGGCAGCGCGATGTTCTCGCGCACCGAGCGCTGCATGGCGAGCGCCTCGGCACGATCGCCCGGCACATAGGCGATGCCGGCGCGGATGGCGTCGATCGGGTGCGAGAATTTCACCGGGCTACCATCGACCTCTATCGTGCCGCCCGATGGCCGGATCGAGCCGGCCAGCGCCGCGAACAATTCGTCCTGGCCCTGGCCTTCGAGCGCGACGACGCCGGCCACCTCGCCGTCGGCCAGATCGAAGGAGACGTCGTTGAGCTTGGTGCCGACGCGCAGATTGCGCACGGCCAGACGCGGCCGGGCAGGGGCGGGGGCTGCTTTCTGGCCGGCGCTGCGGGCGGCGACGTGGGTCTTGACGATGCGGGTGCCGAGCATCAGCTCGACGATCTTTTCCTCGACCCCGGGCACGATATCGACGACGCCGACGGTCTCGCCGTCACGCAGCACGGTGGCGCGGTCGCAGAGTGCCGAGATCTCGACGAAGCGGTGGGAAATGAAGATCACGGCGCGGCCGCTGTCGCCCTGGCGGCGCACCACTTCCAGCACCTTTTCGGCGAGGTTGGCGGGCAAGGCTGCCGTCATCTCGTCGAGAAGCAGCACATCGGGCTCGACGGCCAGCGCGCGCGCCAAGTCGAGCACGCGCAGCACAGCCAGCGGAATGTCGCGCGCGGTGTCGCGGATATCGAGGTCGGGAATGCCGAGTTCGCGCACCCAGGCGCGGAACGGTTCGACCGGCGTGCCGGTCAGCCGCAGATTGGACAGCACGTCGAGATCGGGGATCAGCGACGGCTCCTGGTAGACGGGCAGCAGGCCGGCGCGGCGCGCGGCGGCGGGCGAGCGTATGTCGCGGGCCTCGCCACGGATCAGGATGCGGCCGGCATTGGCTGATATGGCGCCGGTCAGGATCTTCACCAGCGTCGACTTGCCGGCGCCATTGGCGCCCATCAGCGCGTGCACTTCGCCCGGCAGCACGGAGAGCGACGCGTTGCGAAGGGCTGCAACGGCGCCGTAATGCTTGGCGACGCCTGACGCGTCGAGGAGGGAGTTGCTGGTCAAATGGTTTGGGTCTCGATTTCTGTGGCCTGTTTAATCCAGCAGTACGCCAGGCTTGCGCGCGGCGTACTGCTGAGAGGCTCTGCCTTCTCCCCTTGTGGGAGAAGGTGGCCTCGCGAAGCGAGGTCGGATGAGGGGTATTTCAGGGAATGCCGACGTCTCACTCCGCTGGAACACCCGTCATCCGTCTCGGCGCTGCGCGCCGATCCACCTTCTCCCACAAGGGGAGAAGGCAGAAGCGCGGTTCTTACTCGCCCGGCCCCTTGCACGCCACGATCTGTTCCTTGGTATACGTCGTCCAGTCGGGGATCGAGATCGAGACCGGCCATTCCGGGCTGAGCGATGGATCGGCGGCGGCCTTCAACTTGGCCTTGCCTTCCTCGGTGGCGTTCTCCCACAGTTGCGGCTCGACTAGCACGGTCTGCTGTGCCGGCTTTTTGCCGTCGAGGATCTGCAGGGCGAGCGTCACGCCGGCGCCGCCGATCGAGCCGGGATTGGTCACCGCCGCACCGACGAGGTCCTTGACCGAGCTCAGCTGGCCGACGAAGCCGGCATTGTCGGCGCCGACCACCGGCACCAGCGGGGCCTGCGATTCGACCAGCGCGTCGACGATGACGTTGTCGATGCCGGAGGTCCACACGCCGTTGATCGGCGTGCCGGTGGCGAGGAAGGACAGCATCTGCTGCTTGGCCTGATCCTGCTGCCAGCCGGTGAAGACTTCCTGCGCGACCTTCACGTCGGGGAATTCGGCCAGCGCCTTCTTGAAGCCTTTGTCACGATCGCTGTCGGCGGAAGCGCCGGCCGCGCCACGCATGTAGAACACGTCGCCCTTGCCGCCCATCTGGCCGAACAGCCACTTGGCGCCGAGATAGGCGTACTGTTCCTGATTATTGGAGATGATGTAGGCCGACGGTTCGGTGACCGCCTGGTCGACCGCGACGACGACGATGCCGGCCTTGGTGGCTTCCTCGAGGCCCGCCTTGATGCCGGCCGGATCGGCGGGATTGACGACGATGGCGTCGACCTTGGCGCTGATCAGGTTGCGGATGTCTTCAAGCTGGCCGGCGGCATCCGTGTTGCGGTGGGCGATGTTGAGCTTGGCGACCTCGCCGGAAGCCAGCGCCTGTGCCTTCATGGCGCAGACCATCTCCTCGCGCCAGCCATTGCCCTGCACGGTGTTGGAGATGCCGATCGTGTATTTGCCGGCGGCGGACGAGACGCCCACCGAGGCCAGCAAGGCAGCACCCGCAAGCAGTGGGACCGTGGTCAGTATTTTCTTCATTTCAGACTTCCTCCACATTGTTTTTCAGTTCAGTTCCAAGTCGTTGAAGCGCAACGCTTAGACAGAAATTCAGGCGCTGCGCTTCAACTCGTTGTTCTCTACATGTCTTTGTCGACCTGTATTTCCGCCGTCATTTGACGAAGGGACGCAGCACGTCGCGGGCGAGCAGGAAACCCCGCTTGACCTGATCGTCGCTGCCTTCAAATCGCCGATCCTCGTGCTCGATGATGATGGGGCCGTCATAGCCGGCACGGTAGAGGCCGGAGAAGAAGCTGCTCCAGTCGACATCGCCCAGCCCCGGCATGCGCGGCACCTGCCAGCCTATGCCGGAAGACAGGATTCCGCGCTCGTACAAACCATCATGATCAATCATCAGGTCCTTGGCGTGGACATGCAGCATATAGGGGCCGAATTCCCTGATGAAACGAGCCTGGTCGATCATCTGCCAGACCAGGTGCGACGGGTCGAAATTCATGCCGACATCGCCGCCCCAGGTTTCGAGGATGCGGCGCCAGACCTGCGGCGAATAGGCGATGTTGTGCCCGCCCGGCCACTCGTCATAGCTGAAGATCATCGGGCAGTTCTCGAAGGCGAGCTTGACGCCATGGTCGCGCGCATAAGCGACGATTTCAGGCCAGACCTTTAGCGCCTCCTGCCAGTTGACGTCGACGGTCTTCGACGCATCGCCGCCGCAGAAGGTGTTGACGACAGGCACGCCCATATTGGCTGCCAGCACGATCACCTTCTTCAGATGGGCGATGACCGCTTTGCGGTGGGCGGCATCGGGATGCAGCGGGTTGGGGTAGTAGCCGAGGCCGGAGATGGCGAGATTCTTTTCCGCCAGCGAGGCGACGATCTCTTTCGCCTGTGCGGCGGAAGTCGAGGCGGCGTCGATATGGCTTGTGCCGGCATAGCGGCGGCTGGCGCCGGAGGATTTCGGCCAGCAGGCGATTTCCAGCGCCTCGAAGCTGGCCGCGCTTGCCCAGCCGGCGACCTCGCCAAGCGGCGTCTCCGCGAACGGTGCGGTGAGCACTCCAAGTTTCATGCTGCCTCCCCTGGTTGTGAATTCACGACCGACTTCCACTATGCCGATTGCGCGCGCCGCTTCAACCGTGAGGCGTCAGCTTGTTCAAGACTGTGCCTGACGGCCGCCATCGGATCGTCCGATAGCAGTTCGCCAAGCGCTGATGTGACGGCCCTGCGGAAAATATCGTTCGCGGCAAGGCCGGGGTCGAAAATGGTGTCGATGGCAAGGATGCCGGCGGCCAGCGCCTGCGCATCGTCGCCGGTTGCCTCGGCGATCGCGGCGACCTTGCCGGCAAAGGGGTCCGACACTGGCCAACGCCTGCCGAACCGCGCCGAGGCCTGGATCAGATAGGCCATCCAGCCGGCGACCGGCACCGAAAGCAGGCCGATGCTTTCGCCTTGGCTCAATCGGTCGCGGATCGGGTTGAGCAGACGCTGCACGATCTTCTGCGAGCCGTCCGTGGCGATCTGGTGGTTGCGGTGGCGGATCGCGATGTTGCGCAAGCGGCCGAGGCTTTGCTCGACATAGGCCAGCGGCTCGATGCCCGGTACCGTCGGCAGCGTCGGCAGCGTTTCCTCGACAAGCATGCGCCGCACGAAGGCGGCCAGGAGGGGGTCGGCGATGGCATCTGATGTGTGTTCGAGGCCGGCCAGAACGCCGAGCGTGGCGAGCGTCGTCTGGGCGCCGTTGAGCACCCGCATCTTGAGATGCTCGAACGGCGTGACGTCGTCGACGAAGCTGGCCCCGACGAGATCCCAGCGCGGCACGCGGCCGGCGAATTTGTGCTCGATCACCCATTGCCGGAACGGCTCGCCGACGGCAACGGCGGCATCGCGGTAACCGAACCACTGCTCGACGCTGTCGAGATCATCCTGCGTCACCGCCGGCGCGATGCGATCGACCATGGCCGAGGGGAAAGCGGCGTTGGCTTCGATCCACTCGGCCAGGCCATTGCCGCGCCGCTCGGCAAAAGCCCGCACGACATTGGCCAGGATGATGCCGTTGGTCGGGATGTTGTCGCAGGAGAGCAGCGTCAACGGCCGCCCATGCGTCGCCCTGCGCAGCTCCAGCGCCCGCGCCAATAGACCGGGCACGCTGCGTGGCGTTGCGGGGTTGGCGAGGTCATGGACGATGTCGGGGTGGCGAGAATCGAGTTCGCCGCTCGATGGGATGTGGCAATAGCCTTTCTCGGTCACCGTCAGCGTTACCAGATCGATGTCGGGCGAGGACAGCACATGTAGCGCCGGCGCGGCGCTGGCCTGGCTGTCGACCACCCCAACGATGCTGCCGATGACACGTGCCTCGATGAGGCTGTTGTCGCGGATCAGCCTGGTATAGAGGCCGCCTTGCCGGCCGAGCGTGTCGGCGAGGCCGGGTGGGCGGATGTTGATGCCGACCACGCCCCAGCGGTCGAACCGGATCGACAAGAGGTCGTCGGTGTACTCGGCCTGGTGGCAGCGATGAAAGGCGCCGACGCCGAGATGCGCCATGCCGGGTGCGAGGACTGTACGGTCGTAGGACGGTGTCTGGACAGCTGCGGGAAGCCTCTCCAGCAATGCCGGGCTGAGCGTTTCGAGGGCGTTCACCTGTTCGCCCCGATCACCCACTGTTCCTGGTCGATCAGCGTGCCGGTCATCGGGCCGGCCGCGTCGGAAAGCAGGAAGCCGGCAAGGTTGGCGATGTCGTTCGTAGAAAACAGACGGCCGAAGGGCTGGGAGGCGTTCGCGGCATCGAGCCAGCCGGGACCATTGCCCAGCGTCTCGGCCTGCATGACGCGCTCGGCCGGCGTGTCGGTCCAGCCGACATTGATGCCGTTGACGCGGATGCGGTCGAAACGGTGGGCATTGGCGGCGTTCTTGGTCAGCGTCGCCAGCGCGCCCTTGCTGGCGGAATAGACGGCAAGCTCCGGCGAGCCGCAATGGGCGTTGATCGACAGGATGTTGACGATCGCGCCGCCCTGGCCGCGCTTCTTCATATCGGCGATGGCCGCCTGCATGAGGAAGAACGGTGCGCGTGCATTGACCGCGAACAGCGAGGCCCAGTCGTCGAGATCGGCATCGAGGAAGGAGGCGCGGTCGGTCAGGCCGGCGGCGTTGACCAGCGCGTCGATGCGGCCGAAGCGGTCGACGCAGGCTTGCGCCAACAGGGCAGGGGTTGCCGGGTCGGCGAGGTCGGCGGCGACGAACATCGTCGGTGTGCCGAGCTGCGAAAGCTCCGCCGCCACGGCGTCGCCACGCGTCTTCTCGCGCCCGGTGACCAGCAGGCCAGCCGCGCCGGAGCGCGTCAGCGTCTCGGCGATGGCGAGGCCGATGCCTTGCGTCGAGCCGGTGACCAGCGCCACCTTTCCGTTGAGTTGAAGCTCCATTCCTCCTCCCGGAACAAAGTTTCTATTTTTAGAAATATGGAACGTCAATTCCCGATAGTCAATTGTGCCAGCAGCATCTCATTTGCTGCGCCGCGCGACGACACCATGGACCAGCGCCATGCCGACCGCTAGCGACGCCGCCAGCGAGCGGAAGCCGCCGAAGTCCGATTCCACCACTTCCAGCCAGCTGTCCGACAGCCGGACCAGCGGGCTGAAGGTGCTGTCGGTGATGGTGACGATGCGGGCCCTGCGCTCATGCGCCACCGCGACGAGGTCGGGAGTGATCGAATTGTAGGGGCTGAAAGAGACTGCCAACACGGCATCCTGCCTGCCGATGCAGCCGAGCTGGTCGAGTGCCGAGGAGCCGACATTGTCGACCAGCACGTTGCGCACGCCTTGTTGCGACAGCGTCAGCGACAGGTAAGTGGTGACGGGGAAGGCGCGTTTGGAGCCGATGACATAGATCAGGTCGGCGGCCGCCAGCAGCGCCACCATCTTCTCGAAACTCTCGACGTCGAAGCCGCTCTCGATGCGGCCAAGCGAAGCCTGCGAGGCGCCGACCATGCCGTGCAGGAAATGCAGGTTGGGTTCGGCCTCGGTCCGTTGCTCGCCGCGCCCTTCCGGCCACGATCCCTTGACGTGGTCCTTGAACAGACCCTGGAAATCGGAAAACCCGGCATAGCCGAAGATCTGGGCAAACCGCACCAGCGTCGACGGCTGGACGCCAGCCTGCGCCGCCACCTGCGCGATGGTGCCGAGCGCGACATCGCTCGGATGCTGCCACAGGAAGATGGCGACCTGGCGCAGCCGCTTGGGGAAATGCACGGTGCCTGAAGACAGCACCGCGCGCAGTTCCTCATAGGTCTGCGGCTGGATGTAACCGAGGGCGGCCAGCGAGCGTCCGCGCTTGCGCGTCGCCGCCTCGTCGGCGCTGGATCGACCGGATCTTTTGCCTGCCCCACTCATGATTTCAGGCTAGCGCGGCACGATCGTTTTACAATATGCAAATTGGAAATTGTGTTCGAAAGTGCTAGCGGCCTCATGGGATTGCACCTGCCGAGAGGAGTTTGAAAATGGTCTATGCAACATCGGATGGATCGACGCGCCAACGTTTGCGGGTCGGCATGGTGGGTGGCGGCCGTGGTGCCTTCATCGGCGCCGTGCATCGGCTGGCCATGCGCCTTGACGACCAGATCGCGCTGGTGGCCGGCGCGCTGTCCTCCGATCCGGAGAACGCTGCCGCCTCGGCCGCCGAGATCGGCATCGCGCCGGAGCGCAGCTATGCCGACTATCGCGTCATGGCAAAGGCAGAAGCCGCGCGGCCGGATGGCATCGAGGCGGTGGTCATCGTCACGCCCAATCATTTGCACGCGCCGATCGCGACCGCTTTTCTCGAAGCAGGCATCGACGTGATCTGCGACAAGCCGCTGTCGACGACGCTGGCCGACGCCGAAGCGCTGGTGGCGCTCGCGAAGGCGAAAAAGCGTCGCTTCGTCGTCACCCTCAACAACACCGGCTACGCAATGGTGCGGCAGGCGCGCGAAATGGTGGCGGCGGGCGAGCTTGGGCGGATCGTGTCGGTGCATGGTTCGTATATCCAGGACTGGCTGACCAAAGCGATTGACGCCGAGGGCCAGAAACAGGCGGAGTGGCGCACCGATCCGGCGCGCGCCGGGCAGTCGGCTGTGCTGGCCGATATCGGCGTGCATGCCTTCAACCTCGCGAGCTTCATCTCGGGCTGCGAGGTCGAGGCGGTGTCGGCCGATCTTTTCACCGCCGTGCCGGGACGCCGGCTCGACGACAACGCGCATGTGCTGATGCGCTGGACCGGCGGCGCGCGCGGCACCATCCTGGCCAGCCAGACATCACCCGGCCACTACAATGATCTCTCGGTGCGCGTCTATGGCGACAAAGCCGGGCTCGAATGGTCGGGCGCGCGGCCGGAGGAACTGCGCTTCTCCCGCTATGGCGAGGAAACCCGCGCGCTGGTGCGCGGCGGCCATGGCTCGACCGCTGAAAGCCAGCGTGTCTCGCGCATGCCGGCAGCGCATCCGGAGGGCTATATCGAGGCCTTCGCCAATTTCTACCGCGACGCCGCCGACATCGTCCGCGCCCATCGCTCGGGCGCGGTCGTGGATGCAGCTCGTGCCGCGCAGGTGCCCGATGTCGTCGACGGCGCCCGCGGCGTGAAGTTCGTCGCGGCGGCGGTGGATTCGAACGCGGCGGGTGGTGCGTGGACGGCGGCAAGGTTTGCGGGATAGCCTTGTCACCGGCATCGCGCTCGACGAAACGGGGGCGCGCTGCCACCGCATGGCCAAGCATACCCTAGTGGATGGCGATGATGCCGTCGACGGCCCGCCATTCCGACGGCTGGATGAGCCGGTGGTGAGCGACGCGGACCGAGTGCAGCGGGCCGTCGAGCTCGCGCTCCCAATAATGGAGAAAGCCCTTGAGTTCGGGAAATGCCGGGGCGAGATCATAGTCCTGCCAGACATAGAGCTGAAGCAAGCTCGGATGGTCGGGCAGGCGATAATGAATCTCTGCCGTGGTCAGGCCATACCCCTCCATCTGGAGGCGGAATTCCTTGCTGACGCTCGCGACCATTCGTTACTCCTTTCTGTCGGATATCAGGCACCCAGCCTGTCGAAGAGGTGAGGGAACTCGCCGGGCGGCTGAGGTGGCGCCGAGGCGTCGCCATCGAGCTTGAACAGCGCGTCCATGATCTGGTCGAACGACACCGGTTGCCTGGCGCCCGGTGGTTGGCGCAGTGCCGGCATGGAATAGACGGCGCAGGCATCTGACGCCCAGGAAGACAGGATCGCGCGCTTTTCCAGCAGGTCGAGTGTGTCGTTGCTCAGCACCTCTTCGGGATGCTTGAAATGGCTGGCCGGCTGGAGCAGGCGGTCAAGCGCGAGGTCGGATGTTTCGACGGCCGGGGTGGAAGTGATCGGTGAATAAGTCTGTCGTTCCATCGATGTGCTCCGTCTGCGAACAACTCCTTGGGAGGGTAAGCGGTTCCGGCGCCCGCGATGGCGCCGGCGGGAGATAATTTGTTGGATGGTGGCAGAAAATTCAAGCGGCGGCCCGGCGTCCCTCGCGAAATAAGCCTCCGTTAACAGGCTTTTGGCACTCGCAGTGCTCGAGTGCTAATTTTTTTCGCCGGGCTCTTGAAACCGAAAACCGGCAAAACTAGCTCGATATGCGCCGCGATGCCTGATGAAGGGTCGCAGCGTTCCGCACCGGTCCGATATTGCCGGTTCGGCGCGGAGGAACCGCAAAAATCTGTTTGTCCATGAGGAGAACGACATGGCGTTCCGTCCACTGCATGACCGTATTCTGGTCCGCCGCATCGAAGCCGAGGAGAAGACCTCCGGCGGCATCATCATCCCCGACACCGCCAAGGAAAAACCGCAGGAAGGCGAAGTGCTCGCCGTGGGCCCCGGCGCACGCGACGACAGCGGCAAGCTTGTCGAACTCGACGTCAAGGTCGGCGACCGCATCCTGTTCGGCAAATGGTCCGGCACCGAGATCCGGCTCGACGGTCAGGATCTGCTCATCATGAAGGAAAGCGACGTGATGGGCGTGATCGAGCAGGCCGAGCAAGTGAAGAAGGCTGCATGATGGCTTCTTCGAAATCCAACCAGTCAACGAATGCCGCCGAGATGAAGGAGTGATCCAATGGCTGCCAAAGAGGTGAAATTCCATACCGAAGCGCGCGAGAAGATGCTGCGCGGCGTCGACATCCTCGCCAACGCGGTGAAGGTGACGCTCGGCCCCAAGGGGCGCAACGTCGTTATCGACAAGTCGTTCGGCGCGCCGCGCGTCACCAAGGACGGCGTGACGGTGGCGAAGGAGATCGAACTCGAGGACAAGTTCGAGAACATGGGCGCGCAGATGGTGCGTGAGGTGGCGTCCAAGACCAGTGATATCGCCGGCGACGGCACCACGACGGCGACCGTGCTTGCGCAGGCCATCGTCAAGGAAGGTGCGAAGGCCGTGGCCTCGGGCATGAACCCGATGGACCTGAAGCGCGGCATCGACAAGGCCGTGGAGGCGGTGGTGGCCGAGCTGAAGGCCAATGCCCGCAACGTGACCAGGAACGACGAAATCGCGCAGGTCGGCACCATTTCGGCCAATGGCGATGCCGAGATCGGCCGCTTCCTCGCCCAGGCGATGGAAAAGGTCGGCAATGAAGGGGTGATCACAGTCGAGGAAGCCAAGACCGCCGAGACCGAACTCGAAATTGTCGAAGGCATGCAGTTCGACCGCGGCTATCTCTCGCCCTATTTCATCACCAACCAGGACAAGATGCGCGTGGAGCTCGACGAGCCCTATGTGCTGATCCACGAGAAGAAGCTCTCCAACCTGCAGGCGATGCTGCCCGTGCTCGAAGCTGCGGTGCAGGCTTCCAAGCCGCTGCTGATCATCGCCGAGGACGTCGAGGGTGAGGCGCTGGCGACGCTCGTCGTCAACAAGCTGCGCGGCGGCCTCAAGGTCGCGGCCGTCAAGGCACCGGGCTTCGGTGATCGCCGCAAGGCCATGCTGGAGGATATCGCCATCCTGACCGGCGGCACCGCGATCAGCGAGGATCTCGGCATCAAGCTCGAGAATGTGACGCTGCAGATGCTGGGTCGCGCCAAGAAGGTGGTGATCGAGAAGGAGAACACCACCATTGTCGACGGTGTCGGGCGCAAGGAAGAGATCCAGGGTCGCATTGCCCAGATCAAGGCGCAAATCGAGGAGACGACTTCCGACTATGATCGCGAGAAGCTGCAGGAGCGGTTGGCCAAGCTCGCCGGTGGTGTCGCCGTCATCCGCGTCGGCGGCTCGACGGAGGTCGAGGTCAAGGAGCGCAAGGACCGCGTCGACGACGCACTGCACGCGACTCGCGCCGCGGTGGAGGAGGGCGTGCTGCCCGGCGGCGGCGTTGCGTTGCTGAGGGCCGCCAAGGCGCTCGATGCCGTGCAGACCGACAATGCGGACCAGCGAACCGGAGTCGAGATCGTGCGCCGCGCCATCGAAACGCCGGTCCGCCAGATCGCCGAGAATGCAGGCGCGGAGGGCTCGATCATCGTCGGCAAGCTGCGCGAGAAGAGCGAGTTCGGCTGGGGTTGGAACGCCCAGACAAACGAATTCGGCGATCTCTTCGGCCAGGGCGTGATCGATCCTGTCAAGGTGGTACGCGCGGCTCTTCAGGACGCGGCATCGGTCGCCGGCCTGCTCGTGACCACCGAAGCGATGGTGGCCGAGAAGCCGAAGAAGGAAGCCGCCACCCCGGCCATGCCGGCCGGCGCCGGTATGGACTTCTGAGGTCGCGGCCAATCCGCCCGCTCCCCGTGGGGAGCGGGCATCAGTCGAAGAAAAGTGGAGGTAGACATGGACGCAATGGCTGGCCTCGGATCCGTACCGGCGCCGACGCATCAGGCAAAGGAATTCCTGGCCTACGAGACCGAATGCAGGAGCGCGCTGCAGCCGCTGCTGGCACGGCTGCTCGACATGGCCGAAACCGCCGGCTGGAACCGGCGTACCGCGGCGTCGACGCTGATGTTCCTTGCCGCGCAGCAGGTGTCGGCGGCCGCCGGGGCATCCGTCGGCGGCTGAATTGACGATCGCTGTTTAGCGATCTTCGTTCTGTTGCATGCGACGAAAACATTGCTGTTGTGGAGGTGGAGACGTGATTGCGGGCCGGTTGCGTGAATGCCTGAAAATTCTGAGATGGGAGGCGGGCGACCTGGCGGCCGAACTTGGCCGTCCGCAAAGCGAGGTCGCGTCCTGGCTTGATGGCCGCAATCCGTCTCCGCTTGCCGTCGTCGCTTGGCTGGAGGCGCTGGTGAAGGCGCACAGGGCGCTGCCGGCGCCGGGCCGATGCGTTCCGTCGCTCGACGCTGCCAATGTCGGGCCGGCCAAGATCGAACTGACCGGATCGAGCCTGCCAGGACCGAACTGGGCGGCGATCCGGGCGCGATCGGCGGCGCCGAAGCGGCTATTCAATCCTCGATACAAGACGTCCAGCCCCATCCACCCTATCCCCGGCGGGCCGCGCTCTTCGGTCTTCGGTCCGCCGCAGGTCCTGCACAATCGAGAGGAGGCACAAGCCATGAATCGCGGGCAGTTTGAGGAACCGGTCACCCTTCTGGTCGGAATGGGTTTTCCGAGGAAGATCGACAGCGTGATGGAAGCCTATGCCCTGCTTCAGGACTGGCCGACCGCCAGCCGCAACGGCGCTCATGCCGTCGCGCTCAACGCTTGCAAGGCCGGCATCGCCGGTGAGATCGACCCGGAGACGGTGCGGGCCACCCTGGTCACCTTCGCGCGCCGCAACGAGATACTCGTGCCGGATATGGTGTCGCCGCCCGCAGCGGTAGCGAATGGTGCGCTGCACGAGGTGAGGTAACGACGACGCATGACCGATCCGGGCGTTGCCGATGGTTCGAAGAAACCGTCAGCCATGGGCTCCGGGTGCCTTGGCGGCTTTACAGCCGGAGGCATCTTTCCCAGCAGCCGTTCTCTTGACCACAAAAACGTCAAAAAAGTATCGGTCAGATGGACAGACCGTGGTGGCGGCGGCAGGGATTGCCGCCTAAGCTTTGATCACTGCAGAGAGCGGCATACGCGGCCTGCGGAGAGGACACTGCAACTGGTCGCATGACTGGACCGGTGTCGGGAGGAACAGGCATGAATCCGGACTTGGAAGTCGTCCAGATCAGACACGGTGAGTCGTTCAAGGCGTGGGCTCACGGCTATCCCTTCCGCACCGTGCGTTGGCACTTCCACCCCGAATACGAGATCCACCTGGTCGTCGCCACCACCGGCCGCTACTTCGTCGGCGACTTTATCGGTGAGTTCGAGCCGGGCAATCTGGTGCTCACCGGCCCCAATCTGCCGCACAACTGGGTCAGCGACGTACCGCCGGGCGAAAGCGTGCCGCTACGCGGACGTGTCGTCCAGTTCTCGGAAGCATTCATCGCCGAATCGACGGCGGCCCTTCCCGAACTCGCCGCCTGCGCCGGTATCCTGGAAATCAGCCGTCGCGGCGCGCTGTTCTCGCCGGCGACGGCCGAGCTTGCCGCACCGCTGCTTGCCGAACTGGTCGAGGCGCAGGGCGTGCGCCGCCTCTCGCTGTTCATGGGCGTGCTGGACATTTTGAGCCGAGCCAGCGATGTGCGCACGCTGACCAGCGCCGGTTATCTTCCCGATCCCTCCGGTTTCATGTCGGCGGGTATCAACAAGGCGCTGGCCTACATCAATGGGCATTTGACCGAGCCGTTCAGCGAAGGCGACCTCGCCGAAATCGCCGGGCGCAGCCCCAGCGCGTTTTCGCGCAGCTTCCGTCGCCACACCGGTATGGCGCTGGTGGAATATGTCAACCGGCTGCGCATCAACCTCGCCTGCCAGCTGTTAATGAGCGAAGGCCAGATGTCGATCACCGAGATCTGCTACGCCGCCGGCTACAACAATATCTCGAACTTCAACCGCCGGTTCCTGGCGCAAAAGGGCATGTCGCCTTCGCGTTTCAGGGCGTTGCTGGCGGAAAACATCAATGCGGAGATTGCCGCCTAACAGGGAGGAACCGGGAGGAGCCGAGACTTAGGGAAGGAATAACGCGGTGTGCGCTCAATGCGCCCCGTGCTGGAGATCGCTTGTCCTGAAATCCAGCAATACGGGCTGATCGCCTTCGATCATGCCCAGGAGGATACGTTCGCGGCTGGCTGGGGATCGAGGCAGATCCGTCAGAGAGGCGCAGATCGCACTCCTCGCAACAGTCGGACTTGAAGTCAAGCTGGCGCCACGTGGCGTTCAGGTTTCGTGAAACCATTTTTTGAAACGGAGACATTCGAATGACCAGATTTGCTTGGAAATCGACCAGTGCGGCAGCGCTCGCACTCTCTCTCCTCGGCGGCACGGCCGCCTTTGCCGAGCCCGTCACCGACGCAACCGTCGCCTTCCTGATGCCCGACCAGGCCTCGACCCGCTACGAGCAGCACGATTATCCCGGCTTCGCCGCCGAGATGAAGAAGCTGTGCCCTGGCTGCAAGGTGCTCTACCAGAACGCCGATGCCGACGCCTCGCGCCAGCAGCAGCAGTTCAACTCGGTGATCTCGCAAGGCGCCAAGGCGATCGTGCTCGACCCGGTCGACTCGACCGCCGCCGCCTCGCTGGTCAAGCTGGCGCAGAGCCAGGGCATCAAGGTCATCGCCTATGACCGGCCGATCCCGACGGCACCGGCCGACTTCTATGTCTCGTTCAACAATGAAGGCATAGGCAAGGCCATCGCCGACTCGCTGGTCGAGCACCTGAAGGCGCTCAAGGTCGATCCGGCGACCGGCGGCGTCTTGCAGATCAACGGCTCGCCGACCGACGCGGCGGCAGGCCTGATCAAGAAGGGCATCCACGAAGGTCTCGACAATAGCGGCTACAAAATCCTGGCCGAATACGACACGCCGGAATGGGCTCCGCCGAAGGCGCAGCAGTGGGCCGGCGGCCAGATCACCCGCTTCGGTCCGAAGATCCTCGGCGTGGTCGCGGCCAACGACGGCACCGGTGGCGGCGCCATCGCGGCCTTCAAGGCCGCCGGCGTCGATCCGGTGCCGCCGGTGACCGGCAATGACGCGACGATCGCGGCACTGCAGCTGATCATCGCCGGCGACCAGTACAACACCATCTCCAAGCCGAGCGAGATCGTGGCGGCGGCTGCCGCCAACGTCGCCATCAAGCTGCTTTCGGGCGAGACGCCGAAGGCCGAGATGACGCTGTACGACACGCCCTCGCAGCTGTTCACGCCGGCGGTGGTGACGCAGGAAAACCTGAAGGCCGAGATCATCGACAAGAAGATCAACACCGCGGCCGAACTCTGCGTCGATCGTTACGCGGAAGGCTGCAAGAAGCTGGGCATCGGGAACTGACCGCGACCCTTGCCCGCTCCGCTGTGTGGGCCCCCCCCCCGGGGGCCCACCGCGCTCAATACACGGAACCGGTTTTTTAAAGGATCAGGGCGGTTGCTT